>CALWHB010000009.1 GCA_944380275.1 uncultured Christensenellaceae bacterium
TTCCAGAAGGAGCCGTATCTCCGGGACGTCTGCCTCCGTATCCGTACTGAGCGTTGAGCAAAGCGTTGTCGTCAGCGGCACTGCCTTCGCCGGCAACGGTATTTTCACCCGGATTTTCGCCCGTGCGCGTATAAAGAAAAGCCGCAAAAGCACACGACAGCAACAGCGCGACTGCGATAATCGCAGCCGTCGCGGCAAGCCATATTCTGCGTTTTGCGGCGTTGTTTGTCATAATTTCCCTTTGCCCGTTTTTTGTCTTATTGTCTGTTTTCCCGTATTTCCTTCACGGTTGTTTTTATTCTTTTATCCTTGTCCCCTTACGAATTCCGAAGTAACGCTGACGGTAACCGTCGCCCCTTTGATTTCAGGCGGCAGCAACTCGTCAGTAACGTTGAACCTGATAGCAAGCACGAGATTTCCCGTACTTCCGGCGACGGGGTTATCGAAGGTGTAAACGGCGGAAGAATTATTCCACGCATATACCTCCGCGCCCTGCGACTCGTAAAAAGCAAAGTCGAGTTTTCCTTGCATATAAGTCTGAATCTCGTCTGCAAGCGGCTGCCCGTCCGCGCCTCTCCATACTGCGGAAGACGCATATACGACGACTTTCATTGCCGTAACGTTCTCCTCTGCCTCTCCTATGACGTAAGGTACATCCATCCTTACGCCGTCAGAATTTGAAATATTACCCTGAGCGGTATTGTCGTTGACCGCCTTTACGGGCACGAGCATACCCTGGGTTTCGCCCACGCCTATGCTTATACTGAATTTGTCGTTGGAACCGATGGTGAGATAAGAAGAATCGCTTTCGTTGGGAAAAAAGGCAAAAGCCGCGCCGATACCTACCAGCGCAATCAATATAACAAATAAAACAGCTATGACAGCAGTCCTTTTTTTCATTTCCCCTTATCCGACCTTGTCTGACTTTTATTATATTAATATAATATATCGCGTACGGGAAATTGTCAATAGGGGATTTTAAATTTTACATTAATCCGACTATTTTTTACACTTAGTAAAGCTGTCGGAAAAATCAAAAACACCGTAAAACAAAACAAACAAAAAAGCCTCTTTCGCTCATCGCAAAAGAGGCTTTTTTGAATACATATCGTCTTTTTTATCATGCAAAACAGTCTGCGCCCTCGCTGACACTCCTTCCACCGAAATCTACTGCACTTCTCTGCAGCCTGACGCAACGGTAAAAACATTTTTCGCCGAGAGTAAGCTCTCCGCCCCCGGACATGAAAACGACCTTTTCAAGGCTGTCGCAGAAAGCAAAAGAATAAGCCGCTATTTCGTTGACCGAAGAAGGAATCTCCAGCTCTTTTATCAGTCTGAGTCCGTCGTACTGCTCTACCGTACCCATGGCTATTGCCGTAACGGGAAGTTCCACAGTCTGTCCTGCTGCCGCAATCTTGACAGAAGGCGGAATTTTAAGCGTCGTCAGTATACCCTCGTAACCCTTTACCGTTACTGAAGTTATCGCAGAAACGTCAATATCTCCTGCGTCGAAAGCGGATATTTCAGAGCCGTCGGCAGCCGTCTGAGCGTATCTCAGTTCCGTCTTCGCGCCGTTGTTGTCGACTATTTCCAGCACAAGGTATCTGAAAGACGGGTCTTCCCACTCTCCAGTCTGAGTCGTTGCGGGAGTAGAACCGCCGTCGGAAGTCGTCCAGACGGCATAGGTCACCGCCGTGATACCCGCAATGATTATCACGCAGACGCACATAAATATCGTTAATCTCGCAAATTGTCCCTTCATACCGTCGCTCCGTTCACGCCGTCAGGCGTTTTTTAATTCGTATTCGCGTAAGCAACCACCTCAAAGATAAATTCAGAGCCTTTAAAGCTGTCGCCGCTGAACGGGAAAGTCTTTGCATAAGTTGCGTCAGAATAGGTTATCTTTATGCATACGGGATTTGATTTACCGTAAGTCGCATCGGACACGACTTCGCTTGTTCCCGCAGGCAGATTGTCGCCGTGAACGAAATGCAGTCCCTCTCCCTCGTCCGCAAAAGTGCCGTAAGAATACGGTGGCAAAGTAGTCGTTATCTTAGCGTAGTTGAGCGTAAAGAATTTGTCGGCATTGACTTTGTCCAGCTTTATGCATATAACTTTGCCGTCTGCGGTACCGTCGTCTGTATAGACAAAAGCGGTGCTGCCGTCGGCAGGGTCTGTGAATACCGTTTCTTCGCCGTTTTCCGTAACAACTGTTTCGGCTTTGCCTATATGCGATTTTCCCTCGTCGTATCCGTCGAAAACTGATATTATTTCGTCAAGCGTTCGCTGCGCGCCCAGCATATAAAAAGTGGGCGACACTTTTATATACAACTCGGTAAACTCAAGGCGCAGATAAAGGTCTGAATCGCCCTGAAGTTTTAGTGACGTATGATAATATGCCTCGTACGCTTTGTCGTCGTTGGTATACGCCGTACCGTTGTCGTCATAACCCTTCTGCCCGTTGTATTTCTCATTGTTAAGCACTCCGCTGTCGTCAAACACGACTTTGACGTAACTGCCCGCCGTAAGCGTGGTAAACGCAGTGCTGTCCTGTCCTGCCGAAAACCACGCAAAAGTCAGTGCCAGCATGCACAGCACCAGCACCAGCATAAGTATTGGAGTTAACACTTTCGCGGTTTTCATGATTTTTCAGGCGTATGCCTTTCCCCCTTTATATCAGACGTCGTCAGTTTTACCTTTGTCGTCTGTCGCGCTTTTATTTTCGGTTTCACTTATATTGTCGGTCGCGGATTTGTCTTCAGCCATATCTTTATTATGTGTCGCGCCTTTATAGTCAATCGCTGCTTTGTCTTCTGTCAAGGCTTTATTCTCTTTTGCCAGCTCTTCTCTGATATAATTCTCAACGGCTTCTCTCTTGATTTCTTCAACGTCCTCCTGTCCGCCGGGAGATTCGTCGGATTTTTTCATCGCTGCATTTTTACTCTTTGCACTCGCCACGGCAAATACGGCAATCTGCCACAGGGCAATCAGCACGAGAGGTATCACGATAATGAGCAGAAACCCGGCTTTGCTCTTTAGCACGGTCTGCAACCCGGCAAGCAGTTCGCTTTTTCCAAGAACCACGCCGCTCACGTTTTCTATCGGAACGGGAACGTTGTCGGTCGCCGCTGCAGCGTCCCCTTTAGTGCGTATATACCACTTGCCTTCGTCGTCCCGATAGGGAGCAACGACTATTCTGTGCGTTACGGTATATCCTTCTACTGCCCCGAAACCTTCGGGAGCGATAAACGTAACGACGTCGCCTTCTTCCAACCGCGCAGGGTCTTCTGCAAGTTCTTCGCCGTCCAATGCTTTTACTATGATTACGTCGCCTTTATCGTAAGTCCCCGTCATACTGTCAGTAAGGACGACAAAAGAACGATACCCGAAAAGCGTGGGTTCTTTGCCCGTAAAAGTCTGTATCATAACAGTCAGCAGACATGCGAACACAAACAAGAACAACACCGTTACAATTATGTTTATAATCAACACGGGTACAGAAATTTTTTTCTTATTCTCACTCTTTTCCATCTTCTGTCCCAACTGTGTTTTCTACCTTTTCAACACCGTCTGCGGTGTCTGGTTCAACTCGTTTCCCGTCGTATCCGGACGTTTTTTCTTCATTTGAAGAAGTTGTCTTTTCTTCTTCATGCGCCACTTCCCCGTCATCAGCCGCTATGACCGTTTCGTCGACCGAGAGAGCCGCATCGGATACGCTCTCGCTCTCTGATTCCGCTGCCGCACGGTCTGACGGCTGTGCGTTTTCCGTTTCGTCCTCTTTTTCTCCGTTGCCGTCAGATTGCGCTCTTCCGGCATCCGACAGCTTGGCAACCGCGTCTGCAGCATTTTCTGCGTCGTTTGAAAGCGCGGCAAGCATAGGAGTTACAGAGAGGTCTTCGACTTCTCCCAAATCTTCTCTGTTTTCTTCTTCGGAAAGCAGTGCTTTATCGAGTTTCTCTTTTCTCTCACGCATCTCTTCTTCCAGCTTTTCAAGACGCTTTCTGTCGCGCTCTTTCTGCTTTTCCAGAGATTCGCGCTCTCTTTCTGCAATTTTTTCTTTCTTTGCAAGAGAACGTTCGAGAGCGAGTTTCTCCTTTTCCATTTCTTTGAGCATCTTTTCCTGCTCTATCTCGTTCTGACGGTAACGTATCTGAGCGACTTCCGACTTTCTCTTTGCGCGCAAAGTGCTTTCGCTGAGCAATACACGGTCGATAGCCTTGTTGATACGCGCAAGCTGTGCTTTGTCCACCTTTCCGTCCGTCTGCTGGAACAGATTGCGCAGTTCCGCCACACCGAACTCGTCCGGCAATTCTTCTTCCTGCTCTTCTTCCTGTTGAGGCTTTTCCTCTTCAGGCTGCTCTTCTCCGCCTTCCGATTCTTCCGGCGACGGGGTTTCGACGGTTTCCGGAGCAGGCGTTTCTTGCGGTTTTTCTCCTTCTTTTTCCCCTTCTTTCTCTCCTTCTTTCTCCTCTTGTTCAAGCTCTGTCATATTGGATTCGTCAAAGAACAAAGCGTCTTCCACCTTGCTGTTGACAAGTCCTTCCATAAGAGAATTGCAGATAAACATCATGTCGCTGACAGCGTTTTCCACGCCTTCGTCGACCGGCATTTTTTCGCTCACGTTTTCGACAGAAAATCCCATCTTTGAATAGCTCTCTATAAACTGCCACAGCACGAGAGCCTTTTTGAAGTCAGGGTTTTTCAGAATAACGTTGGTACGCGTTATAGGCGGTCGTACGGGCGCGCTGTTTATCATCTGTTTTGCAAACGGCGACGACAAAAAGTCTGATATGATGCGCTGAAGTTTGCTCACCCTTTCCACTATCTTGAGGTCCGCGCCCTGTATCTCTTCCTCTACGTCAGACGGGACAGAGCCTATCAGTTCGAGATTGTAGAACACACGTGTCTTGCCCATATAGAAGTTTGCGTCCACGTCGAGTTCGAGAATATTGTCGTTGATGTAAGCCTTTTTTATCGCGTCCATGCGTCTTGCGATAAAGTTGGAAAGATTTTTGAGAAGAGTATAGATAAAGCGGTTCTCGTATATCTCAAAGCTTTCCTCTTTTGTCGTGTTGAGTATTTTATTGGGCGTAACGTTGCCTTCTTTATCCACGCTCGCAATCATATTGGTATGCTGAGCCAGATGCTTGACTGACTCTGTGGAAATCGCTCTTGCGAGCGAAATATCCACAATGTCTTCTTCTATTACAATGAATTTTCTGGGGTTTCTGACTATATTGTCGAGAGAGGTTATGCACGATTCAATCATGTCTATCCAGTCTGTTTCAAACTGTTTGCTCCTGCTCTTTTTTGCCAGTTTAAACTGAGGTTTGGACGCGCGCAGTCTGCGCCTGAAAGTCTGATAAAACTCGTCAGAACGCAGCATTGAGTTTATCTTCTCGACGTAAGTGTCAAATTTTTGTCTGTCGTCCATACTCTCGCCCCTTTACGCGCTATATTATTTCCCGGATTTTTCAGTCTTTTTTGTCGCCGGTTTTTTAGTTGCAGTCGTCTTTTTTGCAGCGGCGGTCTTCTTTGCCGTCGTCGACGAGGATTTTTTTGTCGTCGATTTTTCGCCCGTTGACTTCGCGCCGTTCTTCGCGGTTGCAACTGATTTTTTTGCCGTCGCAGTCTTCGCTGCCGCAGTGGTTTTCTTTGCGTTAGACGAAGTCTTCTTTGCCGCAGAAGTCTTTTTCACGACGGGTTTTTCGCTGTCGTCAGATGATTTTTCGTCTGACTCGTCAGTCTTTTCAGTTTCCTCAACGGTTTGCGGCACCGTTTCGTCGGCAGGCTGTTCTGCCTCTTCTGCCGCGTCTTGAACGGAGCTGTTTGAAGAAACGCCGTCTTCAGCGGTTTCTGACTGTTCTGCAAGGCTTTCAACCTCTTTTTCTTCAGATGTTTCAACGCTTTCCGCCGTTTGATTGATTTCTGTTACGGCTTGCGCGTCCTGTTCCTGTTTTACGTCTTCAGTCGATGGATTTTGCAAGGCAGAATCGTCAGATGTCCTTTCTTCAACCTTTTCCTCCTCTGCCGCAACGACGTTTTCCTGCGATTTCTTCTCTTGCTCCATCATCTTCTTAAACTCTTCCATCGCAAGTCTTCTTATTTCTTCGACGTCAATCGCTCCGCCCTGAGCAGCGGTTTCCGCCGCAAGCTGTTCTCTCTGCTTTTTCAGCTTTGCGTCCATGACAAAACGTACGACGAGGTATGCGTTATAGATAAGCAGCAGTATAAGCGGCAGCATTATCACGAGAAAGAAATGCGTGGGGTCCTGCAACCAGAATACCGCGCTGCCCACTCCCGCGAGTTTACCTATGAATACGCCCTTTATGTCGCCTGCGTAAATCGTCTTTGTAAGCCCGGAGGTTTCTGCGTCGCCCCTGGTCGTATATGCCTTTACTTCTGTTCCGTCCTCAAGCGTAGTAGTCTTTATGTCCACGATACGGTGGGTTACGAACTGAAGGTCAGCCCCTACATAATCGAGATATGTTATTATGTCGCCCTCTTCGAGTTGTGACAAATCAGCCTTTTCCGCGCTCTTTACTATGATAAGGTCGCCTGCCTTGAAACTGTCCTCTTTATCCCCGTTCATACTGTCTGTAAGTACGGGCATGAGTCTGATTGACGATTTGCCGAAGTCAGTATTGCTTTCGTACCCCGTCGACAACAATATCGATACCGAAAAGGCAATCGCGACGATAACTATCGCAATCTGAAGGATTATCAACGCCGTATTGAGAACGACTTTGCCTTTGCTCATCGGCTTTGTATCGGTATTTTTCTTTGCCATATATTCTCCTTTCCGGCATAAAAGCCGTATTTTTTGTCCTTTAGTAATTGTGATTATCCGCAGACTTTGAACATGAGAGTTTTAAAGTTGCCCGATGTCGTCATGCGGAAAAATCAGAACAGTTTCTTGAGCCTTTGCAGATATTCTTTGCTCTCTCCCATGTTTTCTTCTCCGAAAAGCTCTGACAGATAGTCGCATAGACCGTCTATCTCGTCGCGGATAAAGCCGAGGTTGAGCGACTCGAATTTTCTGAGTATCTTATTGCACAGCACATAATCGATACCGTCAATCTCGGTACCGCCGCAAGCGACGTATGAGGGAACAAACTCTTTGAGCTGCTTTACGATACGGTTACCGAACGCCAGTCTGAAGTGTTCGATAACATAATCGTCGAGGGTGTTTATCTTGTCAATTACTTCTTGAGAAACCTTGTGTTCTTCCTGCGCCTTTTTAAACATGCTTTCAACATGCTTGAAAGACACATAAAGTTTATCTGTATCCGGCGCGTCAAAAGGCACGCCCTTGGTATTGATGTTGATAGGAATAGCACGGTCGTAAACCTTATCCGAAATTGCGAAAGTTGAGTCGTCGTTGTTTGCCGTGCCGATAAACCACATATTCTGCGGCAGAGTGAAACGTCCTTTCACGACGTGTTTGGGGTCGTTGGGCCAACCGCTGGGGACGAGGTCTACAATCCAGTTGTCGCGCGACGGCATTTCGAGAATAGACAACATTTCTGCAAAATAGTACTCGACACGCGCGATGTTCATTTCGTCGAGGACGGTTATGTAAATATTCTCGTTCCAGGTCGCCTCGTACATCTTCTTGAGGACTTCGGTTTCGTTGAATCGCTTTGTAAATTCGTTGAAGTAACCGAAAAGTTCGGTACGGTCACGCCACGAAGGCTGAACGGACGCGATGGTCGCGGGGTTGTCGAGGAACTGTCCCGTCGCATATGCGAGAGATGTTTTACCCGTACCTGAAATACCTTGCAGTATCAGAAGTCTTGTAGTGGACATACCTGCCCAGAAGAGGCGGATTATACGCGGCTCGTAATAAAGTCTGAGTCTGCTTGCGGCAAAATTGCGGAAACGGTCGCAGATTTCTGCGAGAGTGATTTCGTTGTCGTAAACGGGCGGAGTATAATTCTCGTAAATCTGGTCGACTTCGGTAAGTTTGAAGAAACGGCTCTCTCCCTCTTTGAGTTTGCTGTCCTCTCCCTGTCCTTCTTCTCCCTCTTCTTCTTCCAGTCCTTCGAGGAACGCGTCGCCCTCGGCACCTGTAACCTTCATACGCAGAATTCTGTCCTTTTCCTGCGTAAGTTTGAGAATCTGTTTTTTCAGATTGTGGATTTCGTCCAGTAAATCCTGATTGATAACCGGTTTTTTGAACCTCTTCACCAGTCTGATAGTAAACCATACGATTACCCATATGAGAGCCGCAAGTATCGCCACAACGAGTATGGCTATAAGAATAGCGAGTATCCACTCACCTGCTCCCCATCCGTTGGCGTTTACCCAGAAAGCGTCATAATATGCGGGAAAATTGAACATCTGAAAAATACCGCCGAAAATGCCGACGAATATCTGACTGACGCCGCCCCACAGCACGCCGAGAAACGCTTTGATGAAATTTAACATGTTGTCCATAGATTTCCCCTTATCTTACGGTTGTATTGCGTCCGCCTGAGTTACGCGGAAGTTGTATTCAAAATTGACCTTTGCCCCTATCAGAGCGTCCACGCAGTCGCTGTCAGACCCTTCAAGCCAGATTAGCACGGTGTATTTCTTCACTTCTCCCACTGCGAGAAAGGTGTCCGGAGAGTCGAACACGGTGATGTTGCTGTCAGACGGGCTGTCTGAGGCAAACGGAGTCGTAACGTTTGTACCCAGCAGTTTGTCAAGCTGACTTTCTCCCAGAGGGAGCGGTTGCTGAGTATCTTTTTTGTCTGTGTCGTACGCTATATATTCCGGAGTTCCGTCAGAACGCGTAACAGCATAACAGGTTGCCTTTTCCTCATCCTCTATCACGATAATTCTGACAGCTCTCTCAATATCCTTGGACACATAATTGAGAACTATAGACCCCTTGAAAAGGATGTCTGACTCACTTACGTTTTTAAGAAAAAAACTGAAAGCGATATAGTCGTTGCCGTGATGGTCGCCCTCTCTGCCCAGGATTTCGTTCTTATAGATGTTGTCGTAAGTTATGTTTGTCATATCCTCAGGACCGTCCATTTTGAGAACGGATGCAGGCTCTGCAAAATCAGCCGTTCTGCTGACGGAAATATCGCCCACGTTGTTTCTGTCAACGACTATTCTCATACTGTTGGAATCTATAAAGACAATGGTACCCCAGACCGCGCCCGTAAGGAGCAGCGCGCAAATCAGGAAAATTATAATAACGGTCGTAGCGGTACGCCTTTTGCTTGCCGCCCTGACCTTTTGATTTTTGATAATCTCGTCCTGTTTAGGCTTTGTAAACTCTCTTCCCATTACCCTTATCGCCGCGACTTAAAACCCGACGCACGCACGTCTTTGCCTCAACACGCGTGTGCGTTGGCGCATACATACGCTCGCACATACAGTCGCATATATAAATATTATATTATAATATATCAAATGTGTCAATAGCGAAAATAAAAAATAAACGCGCCCTGCGCCGCGTTTTATCCGGTAATTTTTTGCTAAAAAAGCGCGAAAACCCCGCCGCGCAAGCGCGGCAGGGTATGCAAATCAATTGTTTTTACCTCAAATGTTCATCAGGGGCCTACTGCAGCTTTGAGTTCCTGTCCCGTAAAAGCAATCGTAAATGTAAATCCGCCCTGGCTTGCGGACGCACCTACGGTAGTACCGTCCAACCATACGTACAGATACATTGCGTAAGATGCTTGAGCCGCCATCTTTGCTTTTGTATAAGTAGCCTCTGCGGTTTCCGCGCCGGGAAGACCCGCATTAAGCAGCTGATAGGTAACGCTGTCCTGACCGACGACCGACTGAGCGGCAAGAACACGGTTGATGCCGTCTTCGTTAGCAAGAGCTACGGGAGTATATGTAGCGTTAGTTGCAGTTGTACCGCTGGGAGTCGTACCGCTAAAGATGTCCGTACCGCTGTTCTTGATGCCGTAATTATACTGTGATGCGAGAACGAATCCCGTCGGGTCGCCGCTGAGAGGCTTAGCTATAAGTACAAATCTCAGAGCGGACGCGGCACGTACGTCGTTGGAGTTATCTCTGTCATTGGGGGTTATAGTAACGGTAACCTGAACAGCCTGGTCGTAAGATTTGATGTTGGTCATGCTGAATCTTGCGATGTTGGGATAGTCAAGCGGCTGACCTGACGCCGGCTTTGTAAGGTTCTTGGGGTTGAGATAAGTGATTGCGCTTACACTCGTGTTGCCCGCGACCGCCTGAGCGGAATAGAAAGGCTCTGAAGGAAGACCTGTGCCCGCCATACCTGCCGCAACTTCCTGCGCAGACGCAAACGTCTTGATTGTATCGGTATCGATTGCGTTAATCGGAGCGACTGCCTTCAATCCGTTGGTAGACCAGTAAGCGTACGGAGTCGTACCGTAAAGACCTTCCGCATCGGTAAAGTCGATTGTGGTGGAAGAAGTAACCGCATAGTCAGTACCCTCCCATTTGCTGAACGAGAACGCCGCGTTATCCGCCTGAGCGGTAAAAGAACTCGTTACGTTGGATTGCGAACCTGACGAGAACCATGCGAAAGTCGCGGTGGTCAGAGCTACAACGATTACGAGTATCGTGGCGATTGTTGTAATTACCAAACTCTTTTTCATAAATTTCTCTCCTTATCTTATTTTGTTTAAGTTTAGTTTTTTGTCCTTATGTTTCCGCCTTACGGCGGTCAGTATCACATCAATCTGCTTTTCCCAAAAGCGTTTCAAGTTTCTTTTTCGGTTTTGAATACGCGCTGCCGCTTACGAGATTTATCCCTTCCTGAAAGAAAGGTTCAAGATTGTTCTTGTTTATCACGTTGCCCAGCACGAGTTTCACCCCTTTTTGCTTTGCTATATTAGCAAATATAGATATGAGTGAAAAATTGCTCCGGTTGTAATAGCGGTAATCCAGAAGAAAATATTCAGGATTATACTTCGCTATGACGTCCATAGGAGCGCGCTCTATACCTTCAATCATAACGTGCGCTCCTCTTTTTGCCAGAAAGTTGAGTCCTATCCTGCTGTGTCTGTCGCCGAAAGCCTCCAGCTGGAATATGTCAAAACACAGCACGAGATTTTCTTTGAGCAATCCTGCAAGGCGGTGTACGTTGCCTTCTGCAAGCAGGCGGCTGCTTATCTTGTAGATAAACTTAGTTGCCGGATACTTTGCGGTATCCTCTTCAAATTGCGTCAGTGCGAGAAAATTGAGCGTTTCGATACGGGAACTTGTCTGAGCCGCAGGAACGTACTGCCACGGATATAAAACGCCGAGTACTTCGTCCTCCAGCACCTGCCAGACTTCTACGAATTCCGTTTTGCCTTCCCCGTCGAAATAGGGTATGTAGCAATAAAAAACGGGCTTTTTGACAGTAGCCGTTTTCCCCATACGGCGATTTTGCCTCCTTACCACACAACGCGAATATTTACGCTTTATACTGTTATGATAAACTCAAATCGACAACCTGTCAACACTTTTTTTTAAAACCTGGTTGCATGAAAACGCCTTTTTCAGACAAAAAAACGCATTTCATAAGCTTTCCCGAATAAATTTTGTTCAGCTTATTTTAAGGTAAAAACGACGACATGTATTGCGTTTTTCACGCTTAATAAGCAAAATATCCTTCAGATACCGGTCCTGACAGAACACAAAAAGCGATGTCGCGAAAATATTTTCTTTTTTACCACATTTTTTCCGTTTGTCAAGGTATTTTTATAACGGTTCATTTGTCTGAAACATAAGTTTTTCCCTGGTCATAACATACTGATAACTGCCAAAAAACGCAAGACATATCTCTTTTTTTGCATTTGCAATCCGAGCAATTGACAACACCTTCAGACTTCACTCTTACACTTAAAATTACCATATTGCAATATGTCTGCCTGCGGCGCATGTACGGTTGCCTTTCGCGATTAGGCATCTCACGTCAGTATCCGCAATTTCAATATACTTTTAAATTCCGATACTGCCGTTCAGCCTGTAATCCATCCTCTTTCAGCCTTACGTATCACGATTGTCGCCGAACACCGCTTACTCGCCGCCGTATTCTCAGCTCAATCGTTGTTACTCTTATGTGTATTATTATTCTGTTTTTACGCGTGCGCATGTAAAATTTTATAATTTCTTTAAAAACCATATCTATATCAAATTTTGTCATGAAAAAACACTTTTTTGCAAAATAAAGCTTTTTTGATACGTTTTATATGGTTATAATGGTATATTTTGGGATATTTTTTTGTCTTGACTTTGAATTGTCTATTTTGTATAATTAAGCTACAAAAAATTGCATAACTTAGGAGGTTATCAAATTATGACAAAAAAACACATTTGGGCGAAATTGCTCATTGTCGCTTTGGTCGTAGCTATGATTAGTGTCGTCTTTATCGGCTGTAACGATGACCCTACTCCTACTCCGACCCCGACACCGACACCGACTCCTACGCCTACCCCCGTTGATACAACCGCGGTTACGGAGCTGTTCGGTCTTATCGATGACGTCGTTGCATCCGCTGGCGGCATTGAAAACGTCGGCACTCTCGGTACCGATGCGTACGTAGAACTCGCTATCGCTCAGGAAGGCACCACAAAGAAAGTCAGAATAGACCTTGACCTTTCTCTCGACCTTCTTAAGCCCGCGGCAGGCGTAACCGGCTACACCAACAACGGTTTCGGTTTCGTAGTTTCTACCGATGACGGCTCCGGCACCTACAACAGAGTATTCGGCGCATGGTATCTCGACAGGCAGAACGACGCTGACAGCAGCGTTTACCTCGAAGTCGGCGGCACCGGCCTCAAAATCGACGCTCTGACGGTTGCGAAGGTTCTCCAGAAGTACAACGTCAACGCTAACGTTCCTGTAGGCGACAAGATTAGCGACACTCTCGTTTCTGACGCTATCGCAGATTACTTCGATACTATCGCAGGTATTCTTACCCTCGACTACAAGCAGGAAGGCAACACCAAGACCTTCTCCATGAACGTCAAGGAACTCTTCAACCCTGAAGGCATGCTCGCTACCATGGTTGACAGCCTCCTCTTCAAAGAGAACGCATCCATCAAGAATCTTATCGGCGTAACCGCTACCGAGATTCTTGCAAAATTCAACCTTGCTATCAACTCCTGCTCTGTTCTCTACAACATGATGCCGGACCTTTCCGTTGTTATCAACGGCAACTATGACAGCAACAACAACTTCGAAAGCATCAGCCTCGGACTCGACGTTAAGGGTCAGGCTATCACCATCCCCGTTGTAAAAGGCGACCCCATCCAAATCCAGGCGTTCCCCGACACCAACCTGTCTGCAACGCTCGGCGTTGACTTCCTCGACAAGGAGGCAGCTTTCACCAACGTTGAAGAAGTTTACACCGCTCTGCTCGCTGAAAACAACGACTGGATTGAAACCAGCGTACTCAACGTAGCTCTCGAGGCTCAGGTTACCCTGGGTACTTCCTCTGAGGAAACCAACACCTATGACGTAACCGTTTCTGCAGACGTAAACCTCGCTAAGGTCGCTGACGCTACCTTCACCAAGAGAGTTTACTACACCGACGGTGCAGGCAACTATGTAAAGAACGAAGACGGTTCTTACAAATATGCTGACTGGTTCTACCTCAAGGGCGTGGGCATGTTCAGCAATGAAACCGACCCCGATATTCTCCAGACCCTGCTCCCCGGCATCAACAGCCTGTACGTAAAGATGCAGAACACTGCCCCCGAAAAGGCAAACGACGTACTCCTCATCAACCTTGACGACAAAATCGTCGTTACAGACTCCGGAGACTTCGATGCTGAAAAAGGTAAGATTACCGTAAACCTCGCTGCTCTCACCTCTATACTCAATACTTTCGGCGTAGAGATTGACCCCAATAGCATTGAAGGTAAGTTCATTTCCGGTATGAACGGACAGTTGCCGGCAGGTACTTTCGCAGGACTTATCAGAGATGCACTCTCAGGACTTTTCTATCCTGACAAAGCTGAACAGGCTAATATGACCCTCACGGCTCCCGCTGACTTCGAAGAAGTAAACAAGGCTGCTGCTGAGAACGCTGCTAAGGAAGAAGAGAACAAGGACGAAACCGCTGACGACAGCAAGGACGAAACCGCTGATACCGAAGAGAAGTTCGACATCATGGGTCTGATTGACCAGATTATGGCATCTCTCACCATCGATGAGAACGACCTGAGCATCACCGCTAAGAATTCTGCTGATTACAAGTACGAAATCGGCGGCGCAGCTATCACCTTCGACCTCACCGGCAAGCTGCTCAAAGACGCTGACGGCAACATCAACGGTCTTGAAGTCGTAACCAACAACGACCTCGTTGCTGATTACAAGAACGGCGAAATCGTAACCAAAGTTGGCGCGTCCGTAAAGGTAGGCGGCGACAACAACCTGTTCAACGCAGTTGTAACCGTCAACCAGACCAAGAAAGTAGGCAAACCCATAAACGTATACATCGCTCTCGACCTCGAGAAGATTGGTTACGCTTGCGCAGTAAGAGAGCCTATCAATTCTTCCGCATCCGAAATCAACGTATTCAGAACCAATGCTGACGGTTCTTACGTAGGTTTTGTAGCTGTGAAGTAATTCAGCCTCAGTCATACGATTGAGATAATAAAAAGGGAGTCGCAACGCGGCTCCTTTTTTATATACCTTTTTCTTTTCGGTTTTGTTTTATCTTCTCGCTTGTCTTTACTGTTTTCGGGATTATGACTTCAGATTACGTTTTTTGCCCGTGACTTACTCACTTTTCAAAAGATATTTGAGATTTCATCATAAGACAACTTCGTGTTACTCTCCTCTTCTCTTTTTATCTAATATTCTTCTGTCAGTTGTTTCGTCAACGCTCGGTTTTACGTATTGATAATTTCAGTTTTTCGCCTGCGCGTACATTTATTCCCCGCATAAAATGCAAGTTTTTCACCGCGATTGCCTAACATGCAATTTCTTCATTTTTTATAAATGAGGTACGGTTTTCTCTTGCCGGCTGATTTGCCTGTGCGGCGCACTTCGGTTTACCGTTTTATCACGCGCGCCTGCGCGCTTTTTTATACTTTTACTTTACAAAAAAATACTCATGTTTTATAATATATCTATATATTTATGTCAAAATTCAAATTTAGACCTCTTTTCCGTCGGCATCAGAGGTCGGGAGAAAAAATGGATTTTATTTCTATCGAAAAAAAGTGGCAAAAACGTTGGGCAGACGAAAAGCTTTACAGCTTTGACAAGTCCAAAATGGACAAGAAATATTACGTGCTTGAAATGTTCTCTTACCCTTCGGGCGCAAAACTTCACGTCGGACATTGGTACAACTTCGGTCCCTCTGACAGCTATGCGCGCTTTATGCGCATGAACGGCTACGAGGTTTTTCAGCCTATGGGTTTCGACGCTTTCGGTCTTCCGGCTGAAAACTACGCTATCAAGACGGGTATCCACCCCCAGGACAGTACGCTTAAAAATATCGCGACGATGGAACAGCAGCTCAAAAACATGGGCGCGTCCTTCGACTGGGATTATGAAATCAAAACGTGTATGCCCGACTACTATAAGTGGACTCAATGGATTTTCCTGCAGTTCTACAAAAAAGGACTCGCTTACAGAAAAGAGGCTCCCGTCAACTGGTGTCCCAACTGCAATACCGTGCTTGCAAACGAACAGGTAGTCGACGGCGCGTGCGAACGCTGCGGCTCGACTGTCGTACGCAAAAATCTGACTCAATGGTTTTTCAAAATCACAGACTATGCAGAAGAACTCCTCCGCGACCTCGACAAGCTGGACTGGCCTGAAAAAACAAAGCTGATGCAGAAAAACTGGATTGGCAAATCCACCGGCGGAGAAATCACCTTCGACTGCGAAAACGGCGACTCCTTCAAAGTGTTCACTACCCGTGCGGACACCGTATTCGGCGTTTCTTACGTCGTCCTCGCTCCCGAACATCCTCTCGTCGACAAACTGACTACACCTGAGTGCAGAGCGGCGGTAGAGGCTTATAAAGAGGCTTGCGCTAAAAGTTCTGAAATAGAAAGACTCTCCACTTCGCGCGAAAAGACAGGCGCGTTTACCGGCGCGTACTGCATAAACCCCGCCAACGGAGAAAGAGTTCCTATCTGGATAGGCGATTACGTACTCTATTCTTACGGCACGGGCGCGGTCATGGGCGTCGCGGCGCACGACGAACGCGACTACGACTTCGCCAAAAAATACGACCTGCTCATAAGAAGAGTTATCCGCTCTGCGGACGGCTCTGACGACTCGCTCCCCTACTGCGATTACGGCGTTATGACAAACAGCGGTCAGTTTGACGGTCTTACGACAGAAGAAGGCAAAACTAAAGTGATTGAGTGGCTCGCCAAGTCGGGACACGGCGAACTCAAGACCAACTACCGCCTGCGCGACTGGCTGATTTCACGCCAGCGTTACTGGGGCTGTCCTATTCCTATAATACACTGTCCGCACTGCGGAGAAGTGCCTGTTCCCGAAAGCGAACTGCCTGTGAAACTGCCTTACAACGTAGACTTCAAACCGGACGGAAAATCTCCTCTTCTCAAGTGCGAAGAGTATATGAATACCGTCTGCCCCGTATGCGGCAGACCCGCAAGGCGTGACCCCGATACTCTCGACACCTTCGTATGTTCGAGCTGGTATTTCCTGCGTTATCCGGACGCTAAAAACGATAAAATGGCGTTCGACCCTGAAATAATCAACAAGATGCTCCCCGTCGACAAGTATATCGGCGGCGCGGAACACGCCTGCATGCATCTGCTCTATGCGCGTTTCTTCACCAAAGCGTTGCGCGACCTCGGCTACCTCAAGTTCGACGAGCCTTTCACATCTCTCGTTCATCAGGGTACCATCCTCGGTCCAGACGGTTTCAAGATGAGCAAGTCGCGCGGCAACGTCGTATCTCCGGACGATTACGTCAGCAAGTACGGTTCGGACGCGTTCAGACTTTATCTGATGTTCGGTTTCTCATACGTCGAAGGAGGCCCGTGGAACAGCAACGGCCTTGAATCAATCGTCAAGTTTATGGAGCGCGTCGAAAGACTGATAAAGCGCAGTATAGACCTGGGCGACAAGGACGGCGCGTTTACAGAAGTCGAAAAATCGCTTAATTTCGTAAGGCATAACACTATCAGAAGAGTTACCGACGACACGAAACAATTCTCTTTCAATACTGCGATAGCCCGTCTTATGGAGTTTGTAAACGCAACTTACAAGTATCTCGACAACTCCGTGGCAATAAACGCAAAATTCGTACGCGATTGCATAGAGGACCTCGTGCTTATGCTTGCGCCGTTCGCGCCTCACTTCTCTGAAGAACTCAACGAGATGCTGGGAAACAAATGCAGCGTGTTCAACCGCAGTTATCCCGTATGCGACCAGAAAGCACTCGTTCTCGACGAATACGAACTCGCCGTGCAGGTCAACAGCCGCATGAAAGCGAAAATCGTCGTACCCGTGGACGCAGACCAGAAAACAATACAGGACGCCGCTCTCGCCAATGCCCAGGTAAAACAGGCGATAGGCGATATGAACGTCGTCAAAGTAATCGTGATACCCAAGCGACTCGTAAATATCGTCGCAAAATAAGGAGAAATATATGATAGACATAAAACTTATCAGAACAAATCCTCAACTGGTAAAAGACAATATAAAGAAAAAATTTCAGGACGAAAAACTCGTCCTCGTCGACGAAGTCGAGGCAATGGACAAAGAGTTCAGAGAGGCTAAAACGCGCGGCGACTATCTGCGCGGCCAGCGCAATGCCGTAAGCAAGCAGATAGGCGGATTTATGGCAAAAGGCGACAAAGCCGCTGCCGAAGAGGCAAAAGAGCAGGTCGCTGATATCGCTGCAGAACTCCTCGCTCTCGAAAAACGCGAAGAAGTCCTTCAGGAAGAAATAAGAAAACGTATGCTCGTCATCCCCAACATCATAGACGACAGCGTGCCTATCGGCAAGGACGACAGCGAAAACGTGGAAGTCGAGCGTTTCGGCGACCCGTACGTTCCCCCGTTTGAAATCCCCTATCACGTCGATATAATGGAAAGCCTCAACGGCATAGACCTTGACAGCGCACGCCGTACCAGCGGCAACGGTTTCTATTACCTCACGGGCGACATAGCGCGTCTGCACAGCGCAATCCTCTCCTATGCGCGCGACTTTATGATTGACCGCGGGTTCACTTACTGCATACCGCCGTTTATGATTCGTTCCGAAGTCGTTACCGGCGTAATGAGCTTTGCCGAAATGGAAAACATGATGTACAAAATAGAGGGCGAAGACCTTTACCTCATAGGTACGAGCGAACACTCCATGATTGGCAGATTCATGAATACGATACTTCCTGAAAACACCCTGCCCAGAACTCTTACGAGTTACTCCCCCTGTTTCCGCAAAGAGGTGGGCGCGCACGGCATAGAAGAGCGCGGCGTATACCGCATCCACCAGTTTGAAAAACAGGAAATGATTGTAATCTGCAAGCCCGAAGAAAGCCCTGAGTGGTTCGTAAAGCTTTACACCAACACCGTGGACTTCTTCCGCACTCTGGATATTCCCGTTCGCACGCTTGAGTGCTGTTCAGGCGACCTCGCCGACCTCAAAGTGAAGAGTCTTGACGTAGAGGCATGGTCCCCCAGACAGAAAAAATACTTTGAAGTGGGCAGCTGCTCCAACCTTGGCGACGCGCAGGCAAGAAGGCTGGGCATACGCATCAAAGGCGCGGACGGCAACTATTTTGCTCATACGCTCAACAACACCGTTGTGGCTCCTCCGCGTATGCTGATTGCTTTCCTTGAAAACAATCTCAACGAGGACGGCAGCGTGCGTATCCCTGAGGCACTCAGACCTTATATGGGCTTTAAAGAAGTTATCAAAAAGTAATTACATCAGGAATAAAACAAATAAAAAATCCCCGGATTTTCCGGGGATTTTTTGTATTATAATCAACACATACAGAGAAAAATCCGCTTAAAGCCGCGGATTTTTATTTTATATTTTGCTATACAAATATGTCTTTCATTATCAAAGAATTAACGTTGCCTTTTCTGCGTTGCCTGTCTGCTTTTTTCAGATATTCTTTTTGAATATCCTTCTTTTGAACACGGGAGCTTTCTCCCCTGCCTTAACCATTTCACGCGTAAGCAATTCTCTCATCTTTTTCTTTACTTCTGCGTATGCGGGAGAATTTATCAGGTTTTTCCTCTCCCCTTTGTCGTTTTGTTTGTCGTACAGGTAATCGTCCTTATATACGTTTGTTTTGTAATTGCATCCTGAAGTTACGCTGTAAATATACCTCTTAGTAATCACGCATCTTCCGTTTCCGCTTTCGCTGATATGGACGAATACGCAGTCGCGTTCTTCCCCTGACTGCAATGCCTTTCCGTCAAATGATTGCGGCACTTCGATTCCCGCCGCAGAAAGCACGGTAGGAGGAAGGTCTATCAGCGAAACCAGCCTTGACGTATCGCCCTTGTCCTTTTCGTAAGCACCGCCGAACATTATCAGCGGTATATGAGTCGAACCGCTATGGCACGACCTCTTATATTCGATATTCCGCGTCCTGAAGTGGCAGCCGTGGTCTGACGTATATATAATAAGCGTATTGTCGTATTTTCCGCTCTTTTTCAGCTCTTCGACTATTCTCGCCACGCATCCGTCAAGCGACTCGCAGCACGCGAGATAACTCGCATAATTGAATACGTAATCTCCCGCAAGTCCTTTTATATCGGCAGGATAAGGCATATTTTTGAATTTTGCCGAAGTGCCGGGCGGACACTCGAACTTTCCCGAAGTGTTCTGATGGTGAGGCTCTAAATAGGATAAAAACAAAAAATAGGGCTTGTCGTGCCGGGAATTTATATAATCTATCGCAAAGTCAGTCATCTTCTCTGTCCTTATACCCTCAAACCGCACCTCTTTGCAGTCGTTGTTCCACAACGTGCCGCCTTTACCGTTTGAAGAAAACTCCAAAAGGTCTGCCGCAAGCCAGTATTTATATCCGCCGCGCAGCTCCTCAGGCACTCCTTTTTTTCTGTATTCGAGTCCTTGGGACGCCAGATGCCACTTGCCTATATAAGCCGTATCGTATCCTGACGCATTGAACGCGTCCGCCAGATGCACGTCCTCTTTTTTCATAGGCACGCCGTTTGTTATGCATCCGTTTTTATTGGGATACATCCCTGTCTGAAGGCACGCACGCGCAGGTCCGCATACAGGCTGACACGTATACGCGCTGTCAAACAGGTCGCCCTCTTCAGCAAATTTCACCAGATTGGGCGTTACGCGTTCGTTTACCGTATCCGCCCTCTGCTGGTCGCTGAAAATAAAGATTATGTCGGGTTTTTTGCTCATATATTTCCCCTTTGCAAAATCCGCATTATCAAGGCAAAAATGCCGATTTATTTGCTTTTTATTTGTTTTTTGCCTTTGCCGCAAGTTTCTGCCCCATGATTACGCCCATAACAGACGCCATCATAAGTCCTCTCGTCCAGCCGCTGCTGTCGCCGAGACAATGCAACCCCTTGATGCTGGTATTGAAATCCTCGTCCATCTTTACTTTGTTTGAATAGAATTTCAGTTCGGGCGAGTACAGCAGGGTTTCCGCTGCCGCAAAGCCGGGTACGACCTCGTCCACCGCCTGAATAAAGTTGATAATGTTTATCATTGCGCGGTAAGGCATCGCCGCCGTAATATCGCCTGCAACGGCGTCGGGCAGCGTGGGTCTTACGTTGCTGCGCGCAAGTTCCTTCTGCCACGTCCTCTTGCCGTCTATTATATCGCCGTATCTCTGCACCAGTATGTGTCCGGCACCCAACATATTTGTCAATTCTCCTATCTTCTGCGCGTATGCAATAGGCTGATTGAACGGCTCCGAGAAGTTGTGTGAGCAAAGTATCGCGAGGTTCGTGTTGGATGATTTGAGTTCTTTATAGCTGTGTCCGTTGACTACCGCGAGGTCGTTGTCGTAATTCTCCTGGCTTACGAAACCGCCGGGATTCTGACAGAAAGTGCGCACCTTGTTCTTGAACGGCTTGGGGTAACCTATAAGTTTTGATTCGTAAAGCACGCGGTTTACCTTTTCCATAACCTCGTTGCGCACCTCAACCCTTACGCCTATGTCGACCGTGCCGGGCTGATGCATGATGTTGTGTTCCGCACACAGATGTTCAAGCCAGTCCGCTCCTCGTCTTCCGGTTGCGATTACCGTATTTTCGGCACGGACTTCTTCTGTCTTCCTGCCGTTGTCTATGATAACACCGCAGCACTTGTCGCCTTCAAGTATTATGTTTTCACACTGATAGCCGAACAGTATCTCCACGCCGTTCTTTATCAGATACTGCTCTATCGCATAATAAATCTGCTGCGCCTTTTCTGTTCCCAGATGTCTTATCGGACAGTCTACGAGTTTAAGTCCCGCCTTTATCGCGCGTTTTCTGATTTCCTTGACTTCCTCTTCCTGTCCCAGTCCCTCTACGTGCGTATCCGCGCCGAAGTCGAGATATATCTTGTCGGTGTATTCTATCATCTGCTGAGCGTAATCCTCTCCGATGAGTTCTGGCAACTGCCCTCCAACCTCGTGACTGAGCGACAACTTGCCGTCTGAGAACGCGCCCGCTCCGCTGAATCCCGTCGTGATGTGGCAGTACGGCTTGCAGTTTACGCAGACGTTTGTCTTTGCCTTGGGACAACGGCGTTTTTCAATCGCCACACCCTTTTCGACTATAAGTATTGAGCCTTTGTAGTCGTGTCTTATCATTTCTATCGCGGTAAATATACCCGCAGGTCCCGCTCCTATTATGACGGTATCGTATTTCATCTTTTTTCTCCTTTTCCCTTCTTTTTGCCGAAAGGCGTATAAAAAGCCGCGCCACTTTGCGGCACGGCGTGTCTTTGCGATAAACGCATTTTACTTCGTGCCGAACAATCTGTCGCCCGCGTCACCGAGTCCGGGCAGTATGTAACAATGCTCGTTGAGAGTCCTGTCAAGCGTGGAAACATAAACTTTTACGTCTGGATTCGCCTCAGCGACTTTCTCAACCCCCTGAGGAGCAGCGATTATGGACATAAGCCTTATAATCTTTACGCCGCGTTTTCTCAAAAATCCTATCGCAGCATTGGCAGAACCGCCCGTCGCAAGCATCGGGTCAAGCAACGTTACCTGCATATTTTCAATGCCCTGCGGCAGCTTGCAATAATATTCGTGAGGCTCCATGGTTTCTTCGTCGCGGTAAAGACCTATATGCCCTACCTTGGCAAGCGGAAAAATCTTCTGTACGCCGCTTACCATACCCAGCCCCGCACGAAGTATGGGAACGATTGCGATTTTTCTTTCCTGAACTATCTGCTGCGTGCAGACTTCAAGCGGAGTTTCAACTTCTACTTCTTTTGTGGGAGCGTCCTTGAAAGCCTCGTAAGTCATAAGCATGGTGATTTCTTCTACAAGCTCTCTGAATTCTTTGGTACCCGTATTCTTATCGCGCAGAATTGCGATTTTATGTCTGATTAGCGGGTGGTCGAATATCGTAACGTTGGGGTAATTCTTCATAACTTTTCTCCTTTGTCCGTCCTCATCTATTATCTTATTTTTTAAGCGGATTGTCAATACTTTTCAATTTTTATATTTTTCGCGCGCGCACGCGTCGCATTTTATAAGCGTCATATTGCTTACTCGTCATATCCTATGAACGTCATATCGCTTACTCGTCGCGGTGTATATGCATCGTATTATCTACACGGCGTGTCATATACGCGCCTGCGTTATATGCGCTCCGTATCCGGCACAAGCCATATCTATGCAAGCCAGATACAGACGCTGCGCCTTCCGCCTTTTTTGTCTTTCCTTATAAAATCCGCTTTTTCATCGGTCGATGCTTTTGTTTTGTCAGTACGTGATTTTTATGCTTTGCTTTTGTTGTCGGCTTTCGGCGTTTTGCACTCCCTCCTGACTGATAAGAAAGCGCGTTTTTTCCCTTCTCCCGTTGATATTTGTATTTGTTGGTGATATTATAATAAAGATAAAATTCAGCGAGGCATCTATGGACTACAAAAAATATGAAAACGTGAAAATCAAAGACCTTCCCTACAAACGCTACACCGTCGAAGAGGCAAAAGACAATTTTGATAAATTCTTCGACGCCGTAAAAGAGGCAAAATGCGCCGACGACGTTCTGACCGCGCGCGAAAAATACGTTCTGCCTTCGATAAGACATTTCAACACCGCGGCGTCCCTTTCCAACGCTCGTTTCACACAGAATACGCGCGACGGGTTCTACAATGCTGAAATAGAGTATTACGACGAAGTTTCACCGGTATTTCAGGGACTTTACGTCAGATATGCCGACTATATGCTCTCCTCACCTTTCAAAAAAGAACTCAGAGCGCGCCTCGGCGACGTACTCTACCGCTCTTTCGAATTTGAAAAAGCCGCTTATAACGATTCTATAGAAGAAGAAGTAAAACTGGAAAACTCGTACGTTACGGAATACGTAAAACTGCTCTCCACCACAGAGTGCGACTTCCGCGGCGAGAAAAAACCGGTCGCTTACGTCAGAGGTTTTCTTGAAGACAAGGACCGCGCTGTCAGAAAAGCCGCGGCGGAAAGCATTGGCAAAGCCCTTGAATCCCGCTCATCTCAGTTTGACGACGTGTTTGACAGACTCGTAAAATTAAGAGATACAATGGCAAAAAAGATGGGCTACGACAACTTTACCGTGCTGGGCTATTACCGCAGAGGCAGAATCGATTACGACCGCGCCGCTGTAGAAAAATTCCGCAAAAACGTCGCTCGTTCACTCACTCCCGTCGTCGCCGGGCTGAAAGCTCAAGTCGCAAAAGACCTGGGTATAGACGATTTTAAATATTACGACGACGCAGTATATTCAAAAGGAGAAGTCCCCGTGCGCGACTGCTCAGTCGAAGAGTTTTTTGAAAAAGCGAAACAGATGTACTCTTCTATGGATAAAGAACTCTCACTTCTTTTCGACCGTATGGTCGCAGACGAGGCGTTTGACGTTCTTCCCCGCGACGGCAAAACGGGAGGCGGCTACTGCACCTCTTTCGACGACTTCTTCAAGATATTCATACTTGCCAACTTCAACGGCTCAAGCGGCGACGTGGACGTTATCACGCATGAATTCGGACATGCCGTTGCCATGAATTACGCCATGCAGAGAGAAAACGACGAAAGCGGCATAGGCGGATACGAAACCGCCGAGTGCCACTCAATGAGTATGGAATTCATTGCGTGGCCGTATATGGATTTGTTCTTCGGAAAAATGGCAGACGCATACCGCAAAAAGCACCTTTCAGATGCACTCACTTTTATACCTTACGGCTGCATAGTGGACGAGTTTCAGCACGAAATTTACGACCACCCCGAAATGACTCCTGCGGAGCGCAATGCAAAATACCTTGAAATTTCAAAAAAATACCGCCCTTACCTCTCGTACGAAGGAATACCGTACCTTGAAAAAGGCACGAGGTGGCAGTTCCAGTCGCACATCTTCGAAGTGCCTTTCTATTATATCGATTACTGCCTCGCTCAGACGGTATCGCTGGGATTTCTCGCCCTCAGCAGAGAAAACTACTCTCTCGCCCTTGAAAGATACAAGGCATTGTGTAAAGCGGGCGGCAGTAAATTCTTCTCTGAACTGATAAAGGACGCGGGCATTGCATACCCGTTCGGCGAAGGGACCCTGGACTCTCTCGCAGAAAAGATGAGCGGGATTCTTCAATCCCTCAACTCCTGAAAAAGGAAATCGGCTTTTATTAAACAGCGCACATTAGCATTGTCAATCACAATAAATCATTAAAAACAAACACGGGCAGGAAAATTTCTGCCCGTGTCCGCATTATGAAATTCGCGTAATTGATAGGTCGCGAAACTTCTTATTCTTTTCAGCAGACTTTACGTTTATAAATAAACGTTGTTAAATAGTTACTTTATTTTATAAGCCGCAGTCCTTTTTGTCAAGCAATTTTTCTTTTTTTTACGCAACTTTTACTCTCTCTGACGGCAAAACACAGCTTTCCTGACTGTCTGTCATGATGATTTTTACATCCGGAACGCTTTGTTTATTGCTTGATTTTACAATTATCAGAACATGTACGCATTTTGTCTTAAAACCCTAAAGCGGCACTCTGTTGAACGAGCTTTTTTATTTCTCATAAAAAACCTCGATAATTTTAACGTAACTCAATAATTTGCCGTAAAAAACGGCTCTTACAATTTTTACAACTCTTTTTATTTATGCCTGAACACAGGATTAAACGACGATGCCGAATCTTATAAAAACACGATATCAGACCGTGTAACAACCAATAAAAAACGACTCCCTTTACAGGGAGCCGTGTCTTTACGTTTTTAAGAATTACTCCGCAACGTACGGGAGCAGAGCCATAACTCTCGCGCGCTTGATAGCCTCAGCGAGAAGTCTTTGGTGTTTAGCGCATACGCCGCTCATACGTCTGGGAAGAATCTTTCCCTTTTCAGTAATGAACTTGCGCAGTTTTGCAACGTCTTTGTAATCAATCTCGGTAGCTTTGTCTACGCAGAAAGTGCAAACCTTCTTACGGGGAGCCTTTCTTGCCGGTCTTTTGACAACTTTCTCTTCGCTCATTTTTATATCTCCTTATAATCAAAATGGTAAATTGTCGTCGGACGCGTCCACTTCTTCAAGTTTCGTTACGTCCGCGCGAGAGGTCTTCGCCGCGGGAGCATCCTCTCTGTTGCCGCTTGCGGAAGATAAAAATTCCACTTCGTCGGCAATAACTTCGACAGAGGTGCGTTTTGCACCGTCCTGGGTTTCGTAATTGCGAATCTGCAGAGAACCGACTACGCCGACCTTTCTGCCCTTGCTGAGCGACTTTGCGCAGCTTTCCGCAACTCCTCTCCAGGTAACTACGTTGAAGTAGTCTGCCTCGTTGTTTTCTTTGCTGAATCTTCTGTTTACCGCAATTGAGAACCTGCAGTAGCTCACTCCGCTGGGAGTTGCGCCGCTTTCAGGGTCTTTGGTGAGGTTGCCGATAAGAATAATCTTGTTCATAACCCCTCCGATTACTTGCGGACAATCATAAGTCTGACGATTTCGTCGACGATACGGCCAAGACGCGTGATTTCCGCGGGAACGCTTGCGGGAGCGTTGAACGTGGTCAGAACGTAATAGCCTTCGTTCTTGAAGTTGATAGGATAAGCATACTTACGGGTACCCCACTTATCCAGACTGACGATTTCGCCGCCTGCACTCGTGACAACAGATTCGATTCTGTCGATAACAGCCTGCTTTCCTTCTTCGGGAACGTCGTTGTCGATGATGTACAAAAGCTCGTACTTGTTCATATAAAACCTCCTTTTGGTCTGATGTCTTCCCTTCTTACGGGAAGCAAGGATTTTGAAAAAATAATATTCAAAATGCTTATATAATATAGCACAAGAAATTTTTCGTGTAAAGCTTTTTAAGCCTGAAAATCAATTTTTTTCGCCGTCCGAGCAGTTTCAAACGGGCAAATTTTTTACACAAGGCAAATTCTTCAGACAATTTCAGGCATGTTTTCAATCAATCCTACGGATGAAATTGCGTAAATCTGTCGCCTGAATTCCGGCATATCTATTCTTCAGTAATTTGTTCTTCTTCAGTTTTCCTTGAAGAAACGTTGAGCTTTCTTTCTTCAGGCAAAGGACACAATCGCACTTTTCTCGCTGCTGGTATCAATATCCTGGTTATCGGCAAGAACAACAGAGGGAACACTATCAGATTGCATGCAATCTGCACGACGTAAAACACCCAGCCCTGAGCGTAAATTATCGCAAATCTCTGCCAGAATCTGTCAAAGAAACCGCTGAAAAGCCCCGTGTCTACAAGCGAAGTCTGCACCCCGAAAAGCGTGGTCATAACCGCTGCGACGAGCGTTATCAGCCACCTGTTCTTCACTTTTAATTTCGCAAGCAGCATAAATACGAGCGCGACGCACGGCCAATGTATAAAATAGGATATAAGCCACGGACCGAAACCGAATACCGCGCTTTCTATAACGCAGAACACGACCGCGGCAACCACTCCCCCGACGCCGATACAATAACCGTAAACGGCGCAAAGAAGAGTAACGCCTTCTACGTTGGGAACGGCGTTCAGCACAAATTTTACCGCCTCTATAGTTGCAGCGGCAAGCGCGGTCAGAGCGACTTGTCCGGACGCAAGTCTGCCGGCTTTCAGAAACCTCTCTCTTTTCACTCTGTTTTACCTTTATTGCGGCAAAGATGTCTTTGCCGCAACATGATTTTTATCAATAAGAACCGACTTTTATGAGGATAATGCAGTCTTTTTCAACGCTCATCTGCGAAATTCCCCAACGCGACGTCGTGAGGCTTACCCCGTCGTACTCCATGGTAACCGCATAAGCGTCCACACCTTTGTCTTTTTCGACAGAAGTGAACAACTGCACAAACTCGTTTGCCTCGGTGGGCTGAACGCATCCTATCGAAAGAAGGTATTTGCCGTAAGAACTCTCTTCCCATCTGAGCTCCACGCCGTGATTGCCGACCAGCTGCATGACCGCCGCCTCTCCGTTGAGGCCGTCGTCAAGCAGAGAGATGTCCACGGTGTATTCCTGCGCCTCTCCTGTTTTGGGCATAAGAACCACTCTGAAAGTGCCTTCGCTTTCCTGAGGGGGCGGGGTCTGCTCTCCGTCGTTGCACGCGGCAAACGCGAATACGAGCGAAAGCACGAGCGCAAGCGTCAATACGACTGCCAAAATTCTTTTTTTGTTCATATTATAACTCCTTTTTCCACACCCTAACAGCCGCTGCACAGGGCTGTAAATGCGGTAAATTTTATTTGAACTTTGCATATTCATCCGCTTTTAAACAGCCTTCAGGCTCAGATAAGCGGATACGTATCGCGGAAAATCAGAAAAACAAAAGAAAAGCCGCTATAAACGCGGCGGAAACACAAAGCAAGCGCGGCGCGGCGCAAGCCGTACCGACGAGCCGTCAAATCTCCCTCCGAAATTCCGCTTTTCATCTCCGTCGGCAGGTCTTCCGGCTCACGGCAAAATTCTGCGCCTTCCCCGTTTCAAGTGGCATAATGCAGAACCTTGACGCCGTTTACGGTAGCGGGGGCTGCACGGGTCTTTCACCCGTTTCCCTTTTAATTCCCTTGCGGGAAACCTGGCGGAGTCAGTTCCTCTTTGCGAGTATTTTAATCTCAACGGTTGCCCGTCAACGGTATTATAGCAGAGCCTTACCTCTTTTACAACAAAAAAACGGGACTTGCGCCCCGTTTTGAATTTGTTTATTAAAATGAAGTTATCTTACGATAAGTGATTTGCCCGTCATTTCTTTGGGTTGTTCGATTCCCATAACGTCGAGCATGGTGGGAGCTATGTCGCACAGCTTGCCGCCGTCCTTGAGCGACTTTACTCCGTCTGCTCCTATCACGAGGAAAGGCACAGGATTGGTCGTATGCGCGGTGAACGGAGTGCCGTCCGCCTCGAACATATAATCCGCATTGCCGTGGTCCGCTGTGAGAAGAGCCTGACCGCCTATCGAAAGTATAGTATCGATGACCTTCTTAACGCACTCGTCGACGACTTTGACCGCCTTTTCCGCAGCCGCCATGATACCTGTATGTCCTACCATGTCGCAGTTTGCAAAGTTGAGTATCATCACCTCGTATTTGCCGCTCTTGATTTCCTCAATCGCTCTGTCGCACACTTCGTACGCGCTCATTTCGGGTTTCATATCGAAGGTAGCGATTTTGGGAGAATCTATCAATATTCTGTCCTCTCCGGGATTAGCCGCCTCAACGCCGCCGTTGAAGAAGAAGGTGACGTGAGCGTACTTCTGAGTTTCTGCTATTCTGAACTGCTTAATGCCCTGCTTTGAAAGATATTCGCCCAGCGTATTGACATAAACTTCGGGTCTGAACGCAACGTCGAGAAGGTCGTTGAACTTTACGTCGTACTGAGTAAACGAAACGTATTGCGGAGCAAGGAACCCCTTCTTTCTGGGGAAAGAGGGGAAATCGGGCATTATGAACGCACGGGTAATCTGTCTTGCTCTGTCAGGTCTGAAATTGAAGAATATTACGCTGTCGCCCTTGTCGACGGTAGCGACGGGCTTGCCGTTTTCTTTGATGACCACAGGTACGACGAACTCGTCGGTAACGCCCTTTGCATAGCTGTTTTCCATAGCCTGAACCGCGTCTGTTTCTTCAACGCCCTCACCGTCGACGAGCGCGGCGTAAGCCTTTTCCACTCTGTCCCAGATGTTATCTCTGTCCATAGCGTAAAATCTGCCGCTTATCGTCGCAATCTTGCCGAATTTTTCTTTGTCGATAAACGCGACCAGTTCTTTGACGAAATCTTCGCCGCTCTTGGGAGGAACGTCCCTGCCGTCCATAAAGCAATGCACGTATACCTGTTCAAGTCCGCGCATTTTAGCCATTTTGATAAGAGCGAAAAGGTGGTTTATATTGCTGTGTACGCCGCCGTCGGAAAGCAGACCCATTACGTGAAGTTTCTTGCAGTTCTTCTTTGCGCCGTCCATAGCGTCGATAAGAGCGGAATTCTCAAAAAAGTCGCCGTCCTCTATCGACTTGGTTATTCTCGTAAGCTCCTGGTAGATTACTCTGCCCGCGCCGATATTGAGGTGTCCTACCTCGCTGTTGCCCATCTGTCCTTCGGGAAGACCGACCGCAAGTCCGCTTGCATTGAGCTGAGTAAACGGATATTCCTTCTCCATAGCAAGTACGTTGGGAGAAGTAACGGGCGAAATTGCGTTGTTTTCGCCAAACTTGTTGATGCCGTAGCCGTCCATTATGATAAGACCGGTAAATTTCATATATATACCTCTTTTCCCTTTCGGGTTGAAAATTTTTCCGCTGACATTGTAGCACAAGCAGATTTTTTAGTCAACGCTTTGCGCGGCGCGCGTCCGCGCGTAACGGAATTATTTCGCAAACACGTTGTCCCCTATATCAATAAGACTGACCGGGAGCGCAGGCTCTTTGAGCAACGGACAGTAAGCGAACGCATAACCGCCCAACTCCAGCAATCCGTCGTTCAGGCTCACTTCGCTCAGGGAATCACAGTTTAAAAACGCGTTGTCATCTATCTTTTTCAAAGTGGACGGACACGCCAGGGACAAGAGAGAAGAACATTGAGTAAATGCCGCAACACCTATTTCCTCAACACCTTCTTCCATGCAAAGTTCCTTTATTGCGACGCAACTCATAAACGCGGCATCTCCTACACGGGCGCATGAAAACGTAACTTTTTCAAGCATATATGCATAGGAAAAGGCATATGCGGAAATTTCGCTCGCGGATTCTTTTACCGCATATTCCGTGCCAGCCTTTCCCGCCGGATAAACTTCAAGCGTACTGCCGTCTGCCGTATAAACGACTCCGCCTTCTGAAACGTAAGCTCCGCCTTCTTCAACGGTTATCGCGCTCAGCTTTAAACATTGAGAAAACGCACCTTCGCCCAAAGACGTTACAGTCGCGGGCAGGCATACCTCTCCGACAAACTGCGCACCTGCAAACGCAAGTTTTCCTATTTCGGAACATAACGACCCCTGCTCAAACGTCAGCGTTGTAAACGAGGGGCTTTGACCGAGAGAATACAGAAGATAGTCAGGCACCTTCTCAACGTATTTTCCGACGGTGAAAACAGAGCTTTCGCTGCCTGCCTGCGAGAACGCGGTTCCGCTTATGCCCTGAGTCGCCGCGTCGATTGCTCCGTAATATACGCTTTCGAGTGCGACGCAGCCTTCAAACGCGCCTGCGGATAAAGTAGTTACCGTCGAAGGTATGTTCACGCTCTTTAACGCCGTCCCTGCAAAAGCCCTCACTCCTATCTCAGAAAGTATGCCTTCTTCGTCAAACTTAACTTCGTTAAGCATCGGTCCGCTCTCCGACAATGCGTCAAACATCCGCGAGGGAATAACTTTTACCTTATTTCCGACGTACAGTCTTAAACCGTTGCCGCCGCCTGCATTGTCGAATATCGCGTTTCCCTCTACCGGAGCATATGCCTCGCTTGCAAGATAATTCACCTCTGTAGCGGCAACACAACCGGCAAAAGCACGGTTTCCTATGTACTCAACGCCTTCAGGCACTGTCAACGATTCAAGCGACACGCAGTTTTCAAACGCACTTTCCCCTATATTCTTAAGCGTAGCCGGAAGAGAAAGCGTTGTAATAAAAGAACAGTTCTCAAACGCTCTGTCGCCTATCCCCGTTATCACTTCGGGAACGGTTACAGACGTGTAATTCCCTCCGCAGAACGCTCCTTCGGCTATAGTGTTTACCTGCTCGGGAATAACTATTTCAACTTCTTTTCCTATATATCTTAGGAGCTGTTTGCCCGAAGAATCGGTGATAAAAAGACCGCAAGAAGAATATGAAGGATTTGCCTCGTCAAATACGAGATTGTCAAGCAATATCAGGTCGTCGAAAGCCTGCCACTCAATCTCAGTAAATCCGCTGCCGAGAAGTGTGATTTCGGTTAGTTGCGGAACTCTTGCAAACGCACCGTCCTTAATTCCGCTTATAGAGAAGAATCCCCATGACGAGGGCAATACTATATAATCGAACGGATACGACGGCGATATTTCCGACACATACATTTTGCCGTTCTTGACAAGGAGCGTAAGGTAGCCCAGCGCGAAAAGTCCTTTTTCATCGTCGCTTGCCTCTTTCCAGCTCAGCTCTACCGTTTCGTCCTTTTCCACTTCTGTATATTTTCCGTTTACGGAAAGCGAATAAAGCGAGTTTCCGTCAACCCTGAACTGAGATAAAGGAAGTGTCGCGTTTTTGCCCTTTTCAACCTGCTGCACGCTCAGGATTTCGCCGTTCATAATAAACGTAACTTTAAAAACGCTCTGTTCGGGTTCCTGAGGAGTCTGTTCTTCACCCTCGTCTTCATCGCCCGTCTGACCGCCCTCTCCGGTTTCTCCTCCCGTTTCGCCGCCTTCGGATGGATTCTCCGTAAGGTTCCATGCCGCATACAGAGCAACGTCGGTCTTGTTTTCGTCGGCAAGGAACTCTTCAAGCACAAACGACCTCGTCAGCTCTTCGTCGTAAAACCAGCCCACAAAGGAATATCCGTCTTTGAACGGTTCTTTGGGCATTGCCATGGTATTTCCGACGCAGACTGCTATGCCGTACAGTCCGCCGTCGACGTAAAAACTCACTTTTATCGTTTCAGCCTGCTCTCCGTCGCCCGGAACGGAATCCGACGGGTCGACGTCGACTTTTTCGCACGCGCCGAGCGTAACCGCAATAATTGCGATTATCACAAATAACGTAATGACGAAAATCAGCTGTTTTTTCATATCCTTTTTCCCTTCTCTTTCAAATCCTGCTTTTTTCAGAAAAATGTCTTGTTTTTTAGCGCAATCAAAATCTTTCAGGTTTTTGCTGCGACGGAGGCGTTCTTGTTATTATGCGCCTTATTTTCTGCGCAGCCCCTTTTTATAAACCGGTGAAAGCTTTGCCCTTGTCAGCATGCATCTTGCAATGCTTTACGCTATGTTTTTTGTCAAAAATACTCTTATTTTATTGCAGGCACTTCAAGCACTTCGGAGTTCTTTACCGCATCAGTCAGCTCTTTGAGCGTCCTTGCACCGAAAGTTTCCAGTTTAAGCTGTTTGCCGCCTCTCAGCCCTTTGCAATAACATGCCACCTGTTTTTTCATATTGTTGACGGTATAAATCTCGCTGTGGAAAGACGCAAGCACCGCTATGTGTTCAAGCACGATTTCCTTTACCGTACCGAACGGACACGGCGTACCCGTAATACGTGAGAAAATCTGCGGATTTCCCAAAGCTCCGCGGGCAATCATAACTCCCGCCGCTCCAGTATGCGCTTTTATCTTTTTGTAGTCTTCCTCTGAAAACACGTCGCCGTTGGCAATGACAGGGATATTTACCGCGCGGACCACTTCTGCGATATAATCCCAATCTGCGCTGCCTTCGTAAAACTGTTCTCTCGTCCTTCCGTGAACTGTTATCGCCGCCGCGCCGGCATCCTGCATATAGCGCGCAAAATCTACACCCGTGCGTGAATTTTTTTCAAAACCTATCCTGAATTTTACGGTTACGGGCTTTTCTGCGCGCCTGAGTTCTCTCACTATTTCTGCAGCAAGAGCAGGGTTTTTGAGCAGCGCGCTCCCCTCTCCGTTGGACACAATCTTTTTTACCGGGCAGCCCATATTGACGTCTATTATGTCGAACTTTTCAAATTCTTTTCCTTTTGCCGCCTTCAGCATTATCTGAGGCTCACTGCCGAAAATCTGCACCGCCTTTATCTTTTCGAAGGGCGTTGTATGTAGCAAATCTTCTGTATGTTCGTTGCCGTAAATCAGCCCTTTTGCAGAAACCATTTCGGTATAAGTCAGCCCTGCGCCCATGCGCGCGCACAAGCTGCGCAGCCCCACGTCGCTGAACCCTGCGACAGGTGCGAATACCGCGTCTGAAGAAAGTGTAAGCGATTCAATCTTCATTTTTGGATTCTCTCCACAAGACGTCCAGTTCTTCTGCCGAACACTCAGTCATCGGTTTTTTGCAATGTTCCTCTACGTAACAGAATCTCTTGCAGAATTTCTCCACCGCCGCGGCAAGCGCGACTTCAGGCTCTACCTTGAAAGCTCTCAACACGTTGACGGCAGAAAACAGCAAATCTCCGCCTTCAATCTCTCTTTCTTTTTCATCCGCGCAGAGAAATTCCTTCAATTCTTCTTTGAGTTTTTCCGCCGCGTCGCTCACGCTTGCAAAATCCATACCTGCCTTTGCAGCTGTCTTCTGTATCTTGTAAGCTCTCATCAGCGCGGGCAGACTCTTTGACGTCTTGTCCATTTTGTCTGAATAGGACGTATAATGTTTTTCTTTGCCCTTTGCCCTGTCCCACGCAGCAAGACCTTCTTCTGCCGTCTTTGCGACCACGTCGCCGAATACGTGTTCATGCCTGCCTATCAGTTTTGTACACAGTGCGGTGGCGACGTCACGCATATTGTACTCGCCGCAGTCCTCGCCTATCACTCCGTGAAAAACCGCCTGGAGCAGAACGTCGCCCGTTTCTTCTATCATATTGTCGACGTCGTTGTTATTTATCGCGTCCACAAGTTCGTAAGCCTCTTCAACCATGTTGGAACGTATGCTCTCGTGAGTCTGCGCTCTGTCCCACGGGCAGCCGTTTTCGCCGCGCAGTCTGTACAACAACTCAAGAACGTCAGAAAAGCCGTATCTCTTTTTTTTGAGAAAATCTCTGGGAGGGCAATATATTGTCGTGGAATAATCGAACTTTTTGCCAAAGTCGCACTCTGCGGCAATCGTCTGTCTGCCCGAAACGTAAACGGTTTCTTCTTCTCCTATAAGGTCAGTAAGTCTGAGCTTTACTTCAGACGCTATGTACTTGTCGTCCACATCCGTTATCACGAGAGGCAGCGAAGAATCGTAATCGAACGACCTGTCGTTGACAAAATCGTACGCGCTCAGAAAAACCGCTCCCGTCGTAAATCCGGCAGCATTTACTCCGCGCGATACCGAAGGATAGATTTTTATATCCGTCCTCGACGCAAGAAGGGCGACCGACTTGTCGTCGTAACCGCTGCCGTTTACGCAATAGCACACTCTGCCCTTTTGAGAAAGCAGTCTTTCTGCAATCTTTTCGTCAAGGTCGTCAAAGTTTTCGCTGTCGTCGTAAACGTCATCCATGGTAACGACTTCTTTGTCTTTGAAATAAGCAAACGTATCCGTCTTCGCCGTCTTAACGAAAACGTGTTTTGCCTTCTCAATCGCCTCAACGCCTTCAAGCGTAATCTGCCCTTTGCGACAACCCAGTCCCACGACTTCAATCATTTCTTTCTCCTTTGCCCCGCGCCAGCACTGCACGCAATCCTTCTTCCCCGAACGCCTTTGTAAAGACGAGTACCGAAAGATAAACCGCTGCACCGACCAACGCGCCGACCGCCGGGCGCAGATACCTGTTTTGCACGGTAAGCGCGACCGTCTGTATACATACGCTCATTATAACACCCCCGAGTGCGATTTTACTAACGCTTTTTACAATTTGCCCGTTTTTGCCTACAAGTTCTACGTATCGGACGAAGGCAAGTACCGCAGCAAGAATATACATCGCAAGCTGGGCAAGAGGAGCCGCAACTATTCCCATAACAGGCAAAAGCAAAGCCTGCAAAGCGGTTTTCAAAAGGACTGCTACGGCAAGATATATTGCCGCGCTCTTTCCTGAACCGAGAGCCTGCAACATCCCGCACAGCAATTGCACAAGCGATGCCGCTATTACGTTTATTGCCTGAAAGCGAAGTATTTCGACCGCTGCGAGAGCGTTGTCCTCAGAAAATCCGGGATAAAGCAACCCTATTACGTCGGGAGCAAAAACAAGAAAGGCAAAAAAACACGGTACGGATATGGCAAGGCATGCCGTAAGAGTAAACCCCGTCGCCTCGTTTACTTTGACGTACTCTCCTTTTGCGACACCAGAAGACACACCGGGTATAACCGCCACGGCAAGTGAAACGGATATTACGACGGGAAGATTTATCACCGTGCCGACCGCACCGCTGTATAAACCGTAAAGCGAAGTTGCCTGAGCAAGCGACGCGCCGCCCTTGGCGAGAAGTCTGACTATAAGAAAACTGTCTATAAAACCCGAAAGCGGCACCGCAAGCGCAGCGGCAACTATCGGAAGATTTGATTTGATTATGTCATAATACAATCTTTTATCAACACGGGTACGTAAATTTATATCTTTATTCTTCTCTTTGCCGTAAGCGATTCTCATAAAAATAAGTCCTGCGATTTCGCTGACGGCAACTGCAAAAAGCGCACCGTAAACAGCCGCGGCGACCCCGTAATTTGCGAGAAGACAGGCTGCCGTAAGCCCCACGGCAAGCTTTACGCTCTGTTCCGCAATCTGTGCCAGAGCATTGCTGGTCATCCTTCCCTTGCCTATAAAATAGCCTTTGTAAAATGACGCCGCTGTAACGGCAAACACGGCAGGAGCTACTACCAGATACCCCTTCCACGCGTCGGGACGTGATTGCAGAGAGGCTACGGGATAAGCGAGAGCAATCGTCATGACCGCTCCCGCCGCACCCAGCAACAAAGCCGTCCTCTTTGCCGCCGCGCGTGTCAAAGGAATATCCGCGCCTATCGCGTCCGCGTAAGCGACGTATCTGCCCACAACCGTGGGTATGCCCGCGCTTGTCAAAGTCAAAAAAAGCGCGTAAACGGGGAAAAAGGTCTGATAAAGACCTATGCCTTCCGCGCCGAGTACGTTGGTAAGAGGTATGCGGTAAAACGCGCCTACTATTTTTGCGACAATGCCGGCAAGCGCAAGGCCCGCCGTCGAACGTACGACAGAGCGTTTCCTTGCACCGGGCATTATTCCAGAGTCGCCGCTATAAGGTCTGCCGCAAGCGCGCACAGCCTTGCCTCGGTAACGGAAATTTCCGCGTCGGAACACAATACGACGCCGCCGTACAGGTCGCCGCCTACGACAAGCGGCACTATATGCTGACTCTTGCAGCCGACGGGTCTGTTTCTCACAATGTCTACCGGATTTTCGGGAGCGCACTCTCTCCTTCCGTCAAGGGTTGTGTAAAGCTTGTCGCTTATTTCCTCTCCCACGAGTTCTTTGAGAGAAGTTCCGCTTGCGCCGAGTACCGTCGCGCTGTCGCAGATAACAGCTCCCTTTCCCGTCGCGCGGGTCAAAGCGTCGCAATACGCCTGTGAAAAATCCGCGCCCGCGCCGAGTGCGCTGTACCTTTTAAGCACCAGAGATTTGTCGCCAGTCGTAAAAATTTCCATCTGCTCGCCCTCTTTGAGTTTGAGCGTCTTTCTCAGTTCTTTGGGTATGACTACTCTGCCGAGTTCGTCAATACGTCTTACAATTCCCGTTTCCTTCATTTTCCCTCCGCTGTTTCCGTTTTAGTATCTTCATGCGAAAGGTAAATATGCGGATAAGAGAATCTTTTGCTCCCTCAGTGCCTGTCAGGGTATCAGGTTTTCGTAATCCAGTCCCGTGTATTCGCTGAGCGGTCTTACCTCTTCTTCTGTCCATCCGCTTTTGTAAAGAATATTGATATGGTCAGAAGGAGCGTACACTTTACACCCTTCGTATTGTGAGGTAAACCCGGGTCTGAAACACATTTCGGGAGAAGTGCTGTTTACGATTACCGCCTGAAGATTTACGCAGTCCCCCAGATTGCAGTCGTTGGTAACCGTTCCCGTAAACTCCACGACTCTGAGCAAACGGTTGTTTTCGGTTATTCCGCGCAGGTTGTAAGGAGCATCTCCTTTTACTATGGCTTTGTAAACTTCGAGATATCCTTCGTAAACAAAGTCGTAACTCGTAGCTTTCTCAAAATCCATCGTAATCACATAACGGGAATAGTTGGGTGCTTTGAGACACCAGTTTTTGGAAACGAGGCTTTCGCCGCCGATATAACGAGTATTTGCAAAAGAAACAATATAAAGTCTGTTCATAGGATTGACAAATACGTAATCGCTGTCGTTTACGTACATTATGCCCCCCGTCGACGTCCTGTTTGTCTGGACGACCTTTTTGATTTTCACTCCGTTGTGTTCAAAAGGAAGATAAACGCTCACCAGTCTGTCAGCGTCTGCCGTCAGAGTTCCGTCCGGAGAAACCGTTACGTAAATATCGTTTATGCCGTTGGCGTACAAAACGACGTCTTTGTCGCCGACCACGTCTGTTTCAAAATCCCACGGTCTGCCGAGGTCTGTACTGTACCAGCTTTCAAGAACATATCCTGAGGGGAATTTCACACCTGTCGGCACAGGGACCTTGCTCCCCTGCACGAGGGTACACGAACTTACCCGTCTGTCGTAAAAATAAAAATTGACGGTAACGACGGGAAGAGTCTTCATCAACTCTCCCATCTTTGAGGTAACCTGAGCCGTAAACCTTTCGTCGAGGTCGGTGAGAGTGTTTTCTATATCCGCCTTTACTACGCGCGCCTCCTCAACCGTCTTTGCGACTTCGGTATTCAGATTGTTTGCCGTGAGTACGGCAAAAGAAAGCTCTGTCAACATATTGGCAGGCTCTTCCACCCTTGTTTCCAACGCGTTAAGCGACGCGGCGACTTCAAATATTCCGCCCGTCCTGCCCACGCTCTTTGCGACGACGCTCTCTCTCGATTTTTCGTAAATCACAAGCTGGGCGTCCACATATCCTTCGTATTGAGTAAGACAATTGGGAATATCGAATTCGAGCCCGTTTTCTCCGTATTCCAGAGCAGGCGAAGAATACGCCGCCTTTGCCGCACCGCCGTGCGTCATGCAGACGAAATCTATATAATAGCCGTATGCCGCGGGGTCTGTCATACCTGTGCATTTTATATTGATTTTGTCAGAGAGATTGTTGTTCTGCGCTACGACGTAACGGTGGCGGCTGACAAGCGCGGAATTGTTCTTGTCGTATGTGCAATAAATTACCATTTGCGCTCCTGAGGGGAAAGGAGCATAGCCGACGCTTTCAATATACCTCGGCACAATACGCCAGGCAAGTTTTTCTGCCAGAATTTTGCGCCTTGCTTTGATATTCTGTTTTGTAAAAACTCTTTTTGCCGTTCTCTTTCGGTATTCTCTCTTTGGTATTTCCTCTTTGATATTCTCTCTTATCGCAAAACGGCAAAACTCCCGCCTTCCGAATAAAAACGCCGTCTTTTCATAAACTCCACGCTCTTTAGCTATAATACTATTTGTATATAATAAACACGGGCAGGTAAATTTTTATACCGTACGCCCGTTTGCCGATAAATAAAAACAAAAAAACGACGACCTTGTAATGTCGTCGTTTTACGGATTTTTTGATTGAAGATTTCAGTCAACCGCCTATAAATGATTTCCTCAACCGCCTGAAAGAGTTGCCGTAATGCGTCCCTCTTTATTAAAGCGAGCGGCAATCTTTTACACGCGGAGCAGACTTTATTATTCGAAAATCCGCTTGAGTTCTTTCACCGTTGCGTTGGCGTCTTTGCAGTATATACCGCCTATGCTCTGAGCGTATTCCGGGGTTATCACCGCGCCGCCGACAAGCACGTCGATGTCGGGATATTTTTCTCTGACGAGTTCTATCGTCGTCGCCATATTCTGCGCAGTCGTCGTCATCAGAGCCGACAAGCCGAGTACACAGGGATAATTCTTTTCAACGGCGTCGAGTACAATCTTGTAATCCACGTCGCGTCCGAGGTCTATCACTTTGAACCCGTAGTTGGACACCACGGCTTTTACTATGTTTTTGCCTATGTCGTGGATGTCGCCCTTTACCGTCGCAAGCACGAATCTCTTATCCGACGCCTTTACCCCGCTCTCTTTCATCTTTTCTTCAAGCACGGCAAAAGCCTGTTTCGCGCTGTCAGCCGCCGCTATCAGCTGAGGCAGGAATATCTTTCCGCTTTCGTAAAGCTCTCCCACTCTGTCAAGGGCGGGTATAATATGCTTTGCCGCGACTTCGAGAGGCTGTATCTCTGCAAGCAGCCTCATAGCGGTTTCTCTTGCCGCAGTCCCCATGCCGCCCACTATCGCGCGCGTCATATCGGGAGCGTCCGCAGAGGCAAGTTCTTCGACTTTAACGCTGTCTGTCTTTGCGGCATAAGCGATATATTTTTCAGTCGCGCCGTCTTTACCCAAGAGAAAATCCCGCGCATACTCGCTGGGTTTTATGTTAATCAGAGAGGGATTGATTATGCACAGCACGAGTCCCGCGTCTTTCGCCATTTCGAGAAAGCTTGCGTTGATGTCCTCTCTGTGCGGCATACCGAAAGATATGTTGCTTACGCCGAGGATACTTCCCGCACCCGTCTTTTCTATCTCTTTGAGCGCGCCCAGAGTGCATACCGCGCTGCCTTTCTGCGCGGATTCTGCCATAGTAAGGGTGTCTACGTATACGTCTTCTTTGGCTATCCCTGCCTTTTCGCACTCAGATATAAGACGCTTGCCTATTTTCACTCTGCCTTCGATTGTGTCCGGGATTCCGTTTTCGTCAAGCGCGAGGCAGACGACCGCCGCGCCGTATTTCTTCGCCAGAGGCAACACGCTGTCTATACTGCTCTGCTTGCCGTTGACGCTGTTTATCAGAGCTTTGCCGTTGTAACGCCTTAGCGCGGCCTCTATCACCGCAGGGTCTGAACTGTCGATTACAAGCGGCTTTGAAACCACTTTCTGCAATCCCTCAACGACCTTTACCATATTGCCTTTTTCGTCGGTACCGTTGAGTCCCACGTTTACGTCGAGAATATCCGCGCCCGACTGCGCCTGCTCAATTCCCTGAGCCAGTATATAGTCAAAATCGCCCTCTCTCAGAGCCTGCTGAAAGCGTTTTTTGCCCGTGGGATTTATTCTTTCGCCCACTATCTTCATACCGTCCGCCGTAACCGTGGAAGTGGAACAGCATAACGCCCTTACGGGTCTGTAAGCGGGACGCAGAGCTACTTCCTTGACCTCTTCAGCCATAATGCGGATATAATCGGGAGTCGTGCCGCAGCAGCCGCCCAGTATGTTTACGCCGAGGGTGTGGATTTTATTCATCGCGTCGCAGAACTGTCTTTTGTCTATATCGTAAACCGTCTGACCGTTCACGAATCTGGGCATACCTGCGTTGGGTTTTATGAATACGGGGAGAGAGGTGCAGGCAAGCAGTTTTTCTGCCATAGGCAGCATTTCCACAGGTCCTAACGAACAATTTATTCCTATCGCGGAAACGCCCATACCCGAAACCGTACGGGCAAAACTTTCAACGTCCGTGCCGAAAGCACTTCTTCCCCCTGCCTCGAACGACATCGAAAGCATAACAGGAAGAGAGCTGTTTTCTTTTGCCGCAAGCAAAGCTATGCGTGCGTCCGCAAGGTCTGTCATCGTTTCTATCACGATGAGGTCTGTCCTGTCTTTTGCCGCTTTTATGACACGCGCGTAATTGTCATACGCCTCTTCAAAACTTATGCCGCCCTCGCCTATCAGTTTGCCGAGCGGTCCTACGTCAAGCGCGACGTACGCTTTTCCCGCAGCCGCTTTTCGCGCTATCTCTATCGCCGCGCTTATTATCTCCTCTGTCTGATTGCCCAGTTTGAGCGCGTTTGCGCCAAAGGTGTTGCTGTATATCACATTGCTGCCAGCGTCAACGTAATCGCGGTGGACGGAATACACGACATCGGGGTTTTCAATATTGAGCTTTTCAAGACGGTAACCCGCAGGCGCGCCGCTCCTTTCTGCAAGAAGGCTGCCCGTCGCGCCGTCAAGTATAATCCTTTCAGAGAAGTCAATCACCGCAAATCCCTCCTTCGCAAGAACCGCGTTTTACGCACGTTTCGCAACGGCTTTTAAAGTCGCTTTTGTCATAACCTATACCCGCAACCGCGCTGACGGTTTTTGACGGAATCATCATGCCTCCTTCAGTCAGCCTGAGTCCGAGAAACTTATCCGCCTTGAGTGCCTCTATAAAAGAAGACTGCGAGGACAACGGCATATCACCGTATCCGCACGAAAATCTGCGTGTAAGCGTTCTGCCCTTTTCCTCAAGCCTTGCGCGCTGTCTTTTTTCAAGTTCGTCGCAATAAGCGTCTACCCAAAGCCCTGCGCACAGGTCTGTCGCGTAAGCTAAAGTAAGGTCTGTAAGTTTTAGCCTTTCTATCAACATGTCAACTTCAGAGCCTATTGTCGCGCAGAAAAAATATACCGCATCGCAGTCTTTGAGCAATTCAGCTATGTCATTGCCTTTGAGTCTGAGTACGGTATTTTCCGCAAAAAGTTCTCCGTCCTCTCTTATCAGCCTTGCCGTCGCCTCGACGCAGCGGCACTTCGCCGCATTGCTTACTTCTTCAACGGCTTTTTTTGCAAGAGCGAGAGCGTCGTCGCCTTTGCCCAGAAACTTTGCAAGATATTCCGCGCTTATCATTTTCTGTCCTCTTCAAACGCGTTGAATACCGCTTTTGCTACGTCGCCTTTGTTCATGGTGTAAAGATGAATTCCTTTTACTCCGTTGTCGATAAGGTCGCGTATCTGCTCTATCGCATAATCTATGCCTGCCTTATAAAGGTCCTCTCCCTGATAAGTTGCGCAAATCTTGCTGAATTTCGTGGGAATCTGAACGCCGCACATGGACACTATCCTCTCCACCTGCTGAACGCTGGTAATTGGCATTATGCCTGCGGATACCGTAGCGGTTATTCCCGCTTTTTCAGCCTTATCGGCAAACGAATAAAAAGTGGCGTTGTCAAAGAAAAGCTGCGTTACCAGGTGAGAAACGCCGCACTCCGTCTTGAGTTTAATCATTTCAAGGTCTGCGTCGAGATTTTCAGCCTCAGGATGCCCTTCAGGATAACACGCGCCCAAAAGCTCGAATTGAGGATATTTTTGGCTTATGTACGCCGCAAGTTCGTTGGCATGACGAAAATCGTAAAACCTGCTGTCCTCTGCAATATCGCCGCGCAAAGTCAGTATGCTCTTCACTCCCTTGCGCATAAGCATCTGCAATCTCTCTTCAAGCAGTTCTTTTGTCATATTCACCGCCGTCATGTGAGCCACCGCCGTCATATCGAAGGCGTCTATGACCACGCTTGCCACGTCTGCCGTCGTCATACCGCCGCTGCCGTTTGCGCCGTATGTTATAGAAACATAGTCGGGATTGAGCGGTTTTATTTCTTTGAGAGCCCTGATTACCCCCTCGAGCATGCCGTTTTTCTTGGGCGGAAATACTTCTGCCGACATAACGACTTTTTTGCTTGCAAACATATCTCTAATATACATAATCCACCTCGCGCCTTTCACGCATATATTATAATGATAACACAAATTCTTGCGATTTACATCAAAAAACGGATAAAAGCGCGCCCGACGCACGCTAAAACAGAAAAAATACGCGTCAATATATGTTTTCAACGCGCAATCCTGAAATTTCTCGTGCCGCACTGTCGCTTTTTAATCACATATAAAATACCTCTCTTAGCGCAATTGAGCCACAATCCGGGTCAGCCGACGTTTGCTCCCGTCACACGGGTATATCTGAATTTCGCTTATTTGTTCACAGCCGCAATCCGCGTCAGCCGACATTTGCTCCCGTCACACGGGCGGGTGACTAAAGGGCAACCGAGATTCGGTTGCCCTTCAGCCAGTTGTGTGTAGATTTGGGATTTGGTTACCCTATGTTAATAGGCTTTATGGAATTATGTTGGTTTGATTAAGTCTTTTTATTACTCTTTCCCGTTCTGATTGCCGTGCTGATATTTCCACTGCAATCTGCCCTCTTTAGCCTGAGCCAGGAAGTTTTCAGCGTCTTTCTTCGCGCTTTCCACAGCCGTGTTATATACGCTCTGCGCCGCGGAGATTGTATCGTTTGCCTCCTCAATATAGGTCTTTGCCTCTTCAAGCTGTTCTGCGGTCAGGTCTTTTTCTATCGTCGCCATAGTTTCGTCACGCTTTTCTTCAAGGTAAGTTACGATAGTTCTGACGTCGTCGACAGTCAGGTCACCGAGGCTTTCCACAAACTCTACGAGGTCGCCGCCCAACACTTTGGCGTCATCGATTATCTTGCGGATGGCAGTCGCATACTCTTCAGGCAAGCTGTCAATGAACTTGTCGACTTCTGCCTGCAAACCGTTCACGTAGGTTTCAAGCTGAGGCAGTTCGTCTTTGATTTGAGCATAAGCCTCTGCGCTCATGTTCTTTATAGTTCTGTCGATATACGCCTCAATGCTTTCAAGCGTAACCTTGCCGTTCTCGTCGGTGACAGCCGCGTCGACTTCACTCTTTTCTACACCGAGAATATCCGCAATCTTCTGAGTATCGACGTTGGAGAGAGCCTGATTGGTATAGGATATTGCCATTTCGATTTTGTCAAGAGTGTAATCGACGGACACCGCCGCTATATCGTACGCCGCATATATCGCGCCGTAGTTGACCGGATGCGCTATGATATTGAGTGCCATTACCTTTGCGTAATATGCAGTCCATGCCGCGCCTTCTGCCGCTGTCTTTGCGATTTCAAAAGCCTCGTTTGCCTCTGCAACCGCTATATTATAAGCCTCTGTCGCGTACGGTTCAATCTTCTCATAGCAGGTATTCAGCTTTTCGATAAGGTCCTCGTTGTCAAGGGTCGCAGCGTATTCAAGAGTAATGCCTTCGTCGTTTGCGACAAGCTCGCTGACCAGCTTGAATTTGTCTATGCTCATGTTCTGAATCGCGCTTACGTTGGGGTACTTACCCTTCACGTACTCAAGCTGTCTTTGAAGAGAAAAACTTGCACCCGTGTTGATATTTACAGATATACTTGCTTTTTCCGCCTCTGCCTTGAAAGCGGTTTCAACGATATTGCCTACCTTTGCCTCAGCCTCTGCAGAACCGTTGCCGGAAACCACAGTTACGTTGACGCCGCTGTTTTCAGCAGTCAGGTATCCGCACTCTACCGCAAGATTGGCAATGAGTTCAAAAGCCTCTTCAGCCGTCTTTCCCACGATGACTTCGCCGTAAAGCATTACCTGCGCGTCCTCGTTGCCAGCCTCTACAGATTCAACGTTACCCTGCTCGTCGATTACCATATTGACGGACGGATTTATATCCATGCTCACATAAGTCTTGCCGTCTTTATCCCCGGCATTTACGCATCCGACAAACGCCGTACACAGTAACACCGCCGTAAGAACAACCGCAATTATTGCGCTTATCTTTTTCATCGATTCGTCCTCCTTGGGATTTCGTTCATATATTAAACAACGACAAAATGACATTTATTGGAAAAAATAAAAATTTTTTAAATCTTTTTTCAATATAATAATCAATATAGATATATTTACTGACAGGGCTTTTAAAACATATTTAATATCGCGTAAATTACATCCTTTTAACCCTCTATAAATATTCTTACCGGCAAGGCTTTGACAGCGCGTAAGCGAGAGATTTTGCGTTGCAACAAGGAAAAGCGCGCAGGCAATACTCTTGCGGTAT
>CALWHB010000010.1 GCA_944380275.1 uncultured Christensenellaceae bacterium
AAAAAGTCAAGACATTTAATCAAATAGAATAAAAAGTTATAATTCAAACCCTTGACAAAACTTGCAGACATTAATATAATATTACTATAGATTATACAAAATTATAGAGGGAATAAAATGAATCTGCAAAAAAGTAGTGAAGATTTTGTAATTGCGGACGGGGTGGTAGTCGCATATATGGGAAACGCTGCCAGAGTTGCGGTCCCGGACGGCGTAAGAGCGATAGGCAAGTGCGCGTTTTTCGTCCGTAAAGAGCTCGAAGAAATATCGCTACCCGAAGGACTTGAGAGGATTGAGGACTGTGCGTTTGCTTTGTGCGAATCTCTGAAAAGCGTCGTTATGCCGCAGAGCCTGAAAGAAATAGGGGAGAAAGCGTTTCAATATTGCGAATCTCTTGAAAGCGTGCGTTTTCCCGGCGGTGAAATTTCGCTTGGCAACGGTGTGTTTGAAGAGTGCGTCAATCTGAAAAAACTATCTCCTTTAAAATTGACAGCAGTCGGAACAGAGGCGTTCAGACGCTGTAAGTCGCTTGAAAAAGTTGATGTCGAATTTGTAAAAGGAGGAATTTCTGATTTCTGTTTTGCAGACTGTGCTGCACTTAAACATATAATGATTACAGGTTGCATGCAGAGTGTCGGAGGATATGCTTTCAGAGATTGCGAGTCGCTTGAGTCGATTGACGTGCCTGCGGATTCTGCGGTTATCGGAGAGGGAGCGTTTTGCAGATGTATTTCTTTAAAAAACGTAACGTTGCCGGCAAATATCAAAAAAATCCCTGACTTTGCATTTTGCGCTTGCAAAAGTCTTGAAAAGATTGAGATTCCTTCAGGAACAACGGTTATAGGCAAGTCTGCGTTTTACGGGTGCAGCTCGCTTGAAGAAGTGGTTTACGGCAAAGGCGGAAACGGCTGCAAGCTGAGAAAAATAGAGGCAAGAGCGTTCAAGGAGTGCGGCGCGCTTACGTCTTTCCGTGCCGTAACGGGACTAAGGGAGATATGCGACGAGGCATTTTCCGGCTGCAGGAAACTGTCAGAATTTATTGCGGACGAAGGACTTATTGTGATAGGCAATTCCGCTTTTTCGGGATGCGTTTCTCTTAAATATGCGCTTTTGTCTGAAGGGCTGTATGTTTTGGGTCAAGAAAGTTTTGCCTTCTGCATAAATCTGCGCTGTGTGATACTGCCTCAGGGGCTTGCGGAAATAGGGGACAGAGCGTTCGGAGGCTGCAGTAGTCTTGAAACGGTAAATATACCGACTACGGTAAGAAAAGAAGGCAAGAACATATTTGTGATGTCGCCAAAAGTAAAACCGGTCAGAAGATAATGAAAAGCCTCTCATGTTGAGAGGATTTTATGCGGTTAATCTACACGGGCACAAGAAATTTAATCAGCACGCAAAACGCTGTCAATCAGAATCTGAATTTTCTCAAATCGTCGCCGAGAAGTTCGAGAGCTACAGAATAAGACTTATTGGTCATGCGGGAAACGGTGCGTTCGCCATAACGCAACATGAGTTCTTCGAGATTCAGGTTGGAAGTTATCATGGTTTTTTTGCCGTTTGAAAGGCGTGTGTCTACCACGTTGTAAAGATACTCTCTGGTTACGCTTTTAAGCATAGGTTCGGTGCCTAAATCGTCAATTATCAGCATATCGCAATCGAGTATGAAATCCATGTAATCAGAGCGTTTTGCAACGTCCGTCGTATGATAGCGCAACATCAGGTTGCAGAATTCGAAAGCGGTGAGAAAACAGACGGATACGCCCTTTTTTACAAGTGCGTTGGTGATTGCGTATGCGAGGGAGGTCTTTCCCACGCCTGACTGCCCGGTAAGAAGTATGAATTTCACGCGCGTATCGTTGAAACGGTCGCAGAATTCCTTCATTTTGTCGTAAAGCACGCACAGTTGTCTGCTCTGGGCGCAATCGACTTCTCCTGCGCGGTTGTCATCGAAGGTGAAGTCGGGTATGCGTTTTATACCGCTGTCTTCTTTTACGAGAGAGTAGTAAAGAGGAGTGGCGCATTTGCAAAGGCGTTCTCCTACAAACCCTGTATCGTTGCAAGTTTTGCAACGGACGTGAAGGGTGAGGTCGTAACCGTTCTTTTCGCATACCGAGTCGTACGCTTTTTTCGCCTCAAGGTAAGCGGTTTCCTCTTTTTTACAGTCGCCACCTTTTGCCTTTGCGACGGCAAAGTCGAGGGAAGTTTCGCTGAAGAGTTTTTCTGCTTTGAGAAATTCCGGATTTCTGCGCGCAACGTCGCAACGCAACTGTCGGTCGCGTTCTTCTTTCTCTCTCAGGGCGGCGTATCTCGCCGCGATAATTCTAACGTATCTTTTAGTGTATTTCATATCAGATTTCTATATCGTCGTAATTTTGCAGGTCGCCGAACAATGACCCCATCTCTTCTTTGGTGTAGCGGCGTTCCAGCTGTCCGCGGGGAGCGGATTTTTCTGAAGAACTCTGAGAAGAGGAGAGCAGGGATTTTACTTCGTCAGTTCCGTAAGCCTTTGCGTCTTTGCAGCGCGTAAGCAATTTTGTTATAAAGCCCATTGCCTGCGGTTTGCCTTGTGCGAGCGACGCGCAATACGAGATGACCTCTTCGTCGAATCCCCAGTCGAGCCACAGCGCGTACGCGTCGCGGTCGCTCTGCGTTACCATACGGCTTATTCCTGCGGTTTCAAGCACCGCTTTTATCTTTCTTTCGCGTTCGACGAGGCTTGCGAGGTATGAGTTTATGCTTTCTACGGTTACGCAACCTTGCTTATAAAATTTGCTCACCGCCGCGTTCATGCCGTTTAATGAACGAATAGAGTTTGCAAAACAGTATTCTGCAATCAGCAGCAGGGCGTCGTTGTCGAACCCTTGCGAAAGCCATACGCATACGTAATGGCTGACGACGGTGTCGAGATTCTCGTATCTTACGCCAATTGTACGCGTTATCTCTTTTGCGAGGTCGTACATATTCTGTTTTTCTTCTGTATACGCTTTTATATCTGCGACCGTCATACAGTTGCGCGTAAACAACTCGTCGAGCAAGGTATCCAGTCTTGCCATGCCGCCGCGGTTTTTGCATTGTTTTGCGGCAAACAGTATCCCTTCGAGGTCAAAGCCCCAGCTTTTTGTCCATTTTATGTAAAGCTGTTTGTCTTCGATGTCGATTGCGGATTTTTTGCCGAGAGCTTTTGCGATAAGACGAAGAGCCTCGGTGCTTGCCTCTTCTTGAGCGATACGGGATTCGGCGTCGGAAACGGTTCTCACTCCGCCGTCGTACCAGCTGCGCGCGACGGTAAGGACATATTGTTGTCTGACTCCGTAGCCTTTATAATTTACGCAATAGCCCGCTATCATAAGCAATACTTCCTGCGGAAGACGTGTCTGTTCGAGAAATTCGTAATATTTGAGATATTCCGATTGCGAAACTTCGCGGTCGGAGAATATTTCCTGCAACTGAGCGTTGAATTCTGTATATTTGGAAGGTTTATAGAGTCTGGTGGATGCGTCGGCATGTCGTACGCGGTTGTAGCGCACTTCGAGAGGGTCGTAACTGACGATATTGACGAGTCCCTGCGCCTTCCAGTACTCGAAAGCGTCCGTAAGTTGTTTGCGGTCGACGGAAAGAGCGTTGCAGAAATGAGCGACCGAGTTGTCTGCAAATACGGGATTTACGCACTGATACAGCCCGAAAAGGTATACTTTGAGCTGAATTTCGTCTGCCTCCGGCATAAAGTCCGTAATAAAAGTGCTGTCTACTATAATACTGCCTTTTTCGACGACTTCGTCCGACAGACGACAAAGACTCATACGCTCCTCCTTTGCAAAATGCATTTCTATGTTGAAAAAACAATATATATGTGCTAAACTATTATGGTAAAATCTATATTAACATATCCGCGCGTGTTTTGCAATTACCGCGGCAAAAAAATCTCCTGACGGTATAAATAAAACGGCAGGGACAAAAAATAAAATCTAAAGGAGAAAGTATGGAAGATTTTTCAGAAATCGGAACGACGTCCCAACTGTCGGAAGTGTTCGGAGAAGAATTCGCTGACGCACAGGTAAAAGCTAAGACATCGTCAGTCCCGGAAACTGAAGAACGTGTTTTTCAGCCGTTTCTCGAAGTAAACGGCGTATCCAAAGTGTTCAGAAAAGGGTTGTCGCGTTTCACCGGCAAGGGAAACGGAGTGGTTGCTCTCGACAATGTATCCCTGACGGTGGGAAAAGGCGAAATCTTTGGCGTTTTAGGACCCAACGGTGCAGGCAAGTCTACGCTGATAAAAGTGATTACCGGGCTTGTGATACCGGATGAGGGAGAGGTTGCTCTTGAAGGACTGCATTTCAGACGCGATAAAGAAAAATTTATGTCAAAGGTAGGCGCGCAGATAGAAACCCCCGTGTTTTTCAATAAACAGTCAGGCTGGTGGAATCTGAAATATCTTGCCGACCTTCAGGGAGGACTTCCCGAACAGAGAATAAAAGATATTGTAGAAATCGTTGGACTGTCAGGCAGAATAAAGTCGAGAGTAGGCACCTATTCTATGGGTATGCGTCAGAGGCTGGGCATTGCTCAGGCGATAATGCATAAGCCGCAGCTGCTCGTGCTTGACGAACCTATCAACGGACTTGACCCGGACGGAATAGCCCAGGTAAGAGATTTGATAAGACAACTGCGCGACGATTACGGCACGACTGTTCTGTTCTCTTCGCATATACTCGGAGAGATGCAGACGCTGTGCGACAGAGTGGCGTTTTTGTCAAAAGGCAGACTCGTAGCGGTAAAGACGAAAAACGAGATAGAACGCGGAACGGGCGATACGTGCATACTTTCAGTAGTCTGCGACGAACCCAACCGCGCGGCTACGCTGATACAGCAAAAATTCGGTTACCGTACAAAAGTGCAGGGCATGACTCTTTATGTGGAAGTAAAGGGAGGCAATACGGCGGAGATAAACAAAACTCTGATTGAGAATTCGATATCCGTCGTCAGTTTCAACGTCAAGACGCGTACGCTTGAAGAGTTGTATAAGGAGCTTACGAGATGAAGGGATTTCTGACTGCGTTTTCGCTTGAGTGTAAAAAAATATTTTCGTCAAAGGGTTTCTGGATTTTCGCGGTGGTGATTCTGATACTTTGTCTTATCGTTACAGCGACGTTCAGGACGCTGGGTGAAATGCTTGAAGGTATGGACGAAAGCGTTATTACCGGCAGCACGACGGACGCGACTCCCGCACAGCTTGCCGAGGCTTACAGAGAACAGCTTGCGCAGTATCGCGAGGCGGTTGCAAACGGCGACGTGGAAGTAAAGTGGTATGACACGACAGAAACGAGATATAAAAACATGATTGCGATATACGAGTATTGCGACCAGCACAATCTGAACCCGTCAAAACTTACTTATATCGGCTCGGTTTCATCTCTCAGGATGAGTTCTGCCGATTACGTAACGACAATGTCGCAGATTACTTTCGCTTTTGCGACGATAATGGCGATAGTTCTCGCTGCACGCACTTTTGCAGGCGAAATAGACGACGGTACGATGCGTATGCAACTTACACGGCCGGTCAAGAGGTCTGTCTTGCTGACGGCAAAACACACCTCGGTATTTGCCGCGGCAATGACGGTCGGGGTGGTGTTTACGGTGCTGTTTATGATAATAGGCGCGATATTCTTCAACGCCTCGACGTATGACGTTATTCTTGTGGACGCATATCAGAACGTGTCGGTAATCAACCCCTATGCGGCAATTTTGCTTTCGCTGCTGTTTTCTGCCGTAATAGTTGAGGTGGTGATTCAGTTCACGCTGTTTATAGGTACGTTTGTATCTAAAACAGGCGCGCTGGCGATTCCGCTTGTGCTTTATCTGTTTGCGGATACGGTCGCTCAGTTGCTTTATTCTACAGGATTGCCGTGGGTCGGGCTGTTCACCAATCTGTCGTGGATAAGCGGACTTACGCCTTCGGGCGCGCCGCTCAAAGGCATGAGCATATATACAATGATGGCAATAACGACGGTGTGGTACGCATTGTTTACGACTGTGAACTACATCGCGTTTGAAAAGAGGGATTTGAAATGAAAAAGACAATATCAGTAGTAATTGCAATCGCGCTAATAGCGTGTGCTGCGGCAGGATTGGTCGCTTGTTCTTCGGGCAGCGGTTTCTGGAAACTGAGCAATATCGATACCGACGGAGTTGCAAAGATTGAGATAGTCAACAGCGGCGGAACGATTAAGACTTTGGAGGGCGAAAGACTTCAAACATTTATGGACGAACTGGGAAAGCTTTCGGTAGTCAAAGACGACAACGGTTATCCCGATAAAAATTTCGATTACCGTCTGAGGATATATCTGGATTATAAAGAAGGATACGTCAACTACTATCTCGGTCAGGAACTCACCGTTGTAAACATGAAGAGCGGGGCAAAAGAAAGTTTCTACTATTTTGAAGATTACGACGCGGCGAGAAATCTCGTGGCAAGCTATTTTTACGCAGAGTGAAAAAGGCTATTCTCTGCAATCTTCGATGATTAAAGCGTCCGCGCCGAGGTCGTCTACAAAGTCACAGGGCTTGAAACGCGTATTGTGGAACATTGCGAAGTTTTTGTAATGTGCGGGCAGTATTACGGGCGTGGATAAATCCAGCGTCCGGCATATTTCGCTTACCCAGATACGGTAGTTGTCGTATTTCATAGGTAGAGGATTTTCATAGAGTATCTCGCGAATTATTTTGTCGCCGGATACCGTCTTTGCCCAGATTTTCATAACGCAATTATTTTACCCGACACGCTGTCTTTTGTCAAACACATAATTTCAAAAAATAATTGACAACGGGAGCTTTATTATATAAAATATAGTATGTTTATACTTTTATAGTATTTCTATGTTGTTGAGAAAATCTGAGCAGGGAGGCGTTAATTATGGAAAACAAAGTGATTTCCGAGGCGGTCGTCAAGCGTTTGCCGCGCTATTACCGCTACCTGGAACACTTGGAGCAGGAAGGCGTAACCAAGGTTTCGTCGGGTAAACTTGCGCAGTTGCTGGGCGTTACGGCATCTCAGGTCAGGCAGGACTTCTGCAATTTCGGCGGTTTCGGTCAGCACGGCTACGGATACGACGTTGCCAATCTCAAGAAAAATCTTGCAGAAATTCTCGGTCTTGACAGAAATTACAATATGATAATCATCGGCGCGGGCAATATAGGCAGAGCGCTTGCCGGGTATAAAAATTTTGCAGGAGAGGGCTTTCACGTCCGCGCTCTGTTCGATATAGACGTACGCGAAAAATCGGTGGGAGGAATTCCCGTTTACAGTATGGAAACGCTTGCCGATTATATCAAAGAAAACGGATGCGACATAGCGGTTATCGCCACACAGAAAGGCGCGGCGGCGGATATTGCCGCAAGGATAGTCGCCCTCGGCGTCAAGAGTATATGGAATTTCGCTCCAATCGACCTCGATTTGCCTGAAGACGTTTCAGTTGAAAACATCGCTATGAGCGAAAGTCTTTACGTCCTCAGTTACAGGATGAAAAACAAACAATAAAAACAACTCTCTATATGAGGAGGAAATTATAAAATGGCAAAAGAATTTTACGTCACAGCCGAAGGGCTTGCAGAACTTCAGGAAAAACTCGACTACCTCAAGAACGTCAGAAGACCGGAGGCGTCGGAAAGAATAAAGCAGGCTCGCGAATACGGCGATTTGTCCGAGAACGCTGAATACGACGCGGCTAAGGAAGACCAGGGCATAATCGAGGCGGAGATTCGTACCCTTGAGGCACAGATTGAAAATGCCGTCGTTATCGACGACGCCAAGGCTAAGGGCAACAAAATAATTATAGGCAGCACGGTAACCCTTCACGACATCGATATGAACGAGGACCTCGTTTACCGTATCGTCGGTTCTACAGAGGCTAACATCAGCGAAGGACTTATAAGCAACGAAAGCCCGCTCGCTGTGGCAATTCTCGGAAGAAAGAAAGGTGAAACCGTTTCTGTAAAAGACAACGCGGGCGACAGCTACGAAGTCAAAATCGTGGACGTCAAATAAAAGGAACTTATGGAAGAAAGAGAACAGAACATATCCGAAGTAATACAGGTTAGACGCGATAAGCTTGACAAGCTTATCCAGGAAGGCAAGAATCCTTACGAGGTCGTAAAATACGACAAAGACGCTTATGCAGAGGTAATCAAGCAGAATTATGCAGATTACGAGGGCAGGACGGTTTCTCTCGCGGGACGCCTCGTCAGCAAGAGAATTATGGGAAAGGCGAGTTTTGCGCATCTGCTTGACTCTACGGGCAGCATTCAGCTTTACGTCAGCCGCGATGACCTGGGCGAAGAGAATTACGCCGCTTTCAAGAAAACGGATATAGGCGATATTATAGGCGTAAAAGGCGTCGTGTTTACCACCAAGATGGGTGAAATTTCCGTGCATTGCAACAGCGTGGAACTTCTCAGCAAGTCGCTTTTGCCGCTCCCTGAAAAATATCACGGACTCAAGGATACCGACCTCAGATACCGTCAGAGATACGTCGACCTTATCGCAAATCCCGAAGTAAAGAAGACCTTCATTACCAGGAGCCGCATAATCAGTACGGTGCGTGCTTTCCTCGACGGAGAGGGATTTATTGAGGTTGAAACGCCTATACTCAATACGATTGCCGGAGGTGCGTCTGCGCGTCCTTTTATTACCCATCACAATACGCTTGACATCGACATGTATATGCGTATCGCGCCGGAGCTTTATCTCAAAAGGCTTATCGTGGGAGGTTTTGAAAAGGTTTACGAACTGGGAAGAAACTTCCGCAACGAAGGTATGGACACGCGCCACAATCCTGAATTCACGATGATTGAGATGTATCAGGCGTATACAGATTTCCGCGGTATGATGGACCTTACCGAAAAGATTTTCTGCCGTATCGCAGACACGGTAATCGGGTCGAGAAAAATCACTTATCAGGGCGTTGAAATCAATCTTGACGCTCCGTGGGAAAGACTTACGATGACAGAGGCGGTAAAGAAATACGTCGGCATAGATTTCTCCTCTGCAGCGGATATGAGCGAACTCAAGGCTCAGGCTAAGGCAGCAGGCGTTGAATTTGACGACGATATCTGCCGCGGCAAGCTGCTTTACGAGTGCTTTGACCAGAAAGTGGAAGAAAAACTCGTTCAGCCCACCTTCGTATACGATTATCCCGTTGAGGTTTCTCCTCTTGCAAAGAGAAAACCGTCAGACCCGACGCTTACGGAAAGGTTTGAGTTCTTCATTACGGGCAAGGAATTCGGCAACGCGTTCAGCGAACTCAACGACCCCATTGACCAGAAAGGCAGGTTTATGGCACAGGTCAAGCAGAGAGAAAAGGGCGACGACGAGGCGCAGATGATGGACGAAGATTACGTCAACGCGCTTATGTACGGTATGCCTCCTACCGGCGGTCTTGGCATAGGCATCGACCGCGTGGTAATGCTCTTTACCGATTCGGCGAGCATACGCGACGTGTTGTTGTTCCCGACGATGAAACCTATCGAAAAACAGCAATAAAAGGAGAAAGCAGTCGCAAGGCTGCTTTTTTTGAAGAAATGCAAAAACTTGACGCACCTTTATATAATGCAGTTGAAAAAGCCGCCGGAGCGCGGGCAAGATTTTGTATGCCTTCTCATGCGGGAAAGGCAAAAGGAACGTTGTTTGCATCCTGCGCTTTCGATTACACCGAAGTCGAAGGACTTGACAATCTTGCTTGTCCGACAGGGGTAATACTTGAGGCGGAGAAAAAGGCGGCGGCTGTTCAGAGGTGCGCACATACGCTTTTCGTTACTCAGGGGAGTACGGTATGCATGCATATTGCGCTTTCCGTTGCAAAGGACAGGGGAGAAGTTGCGTGCATAGGAAATATGCACAAGAGTTTTTACGGCGGATGCGCTTTGCTCGGAATCAGCCCGATTACGTTTGACAGCGTACGGGATTTTTTGCAATTTACCGCAAAAAGCGGAAACGTGTCCGCAGTTTTCTATACGTCGCCCGATTATTACGGCAACGTTTTCGATGACGACGCATTGATAAAAGAGTGCGAAAAAAGGGGAATAATAACCGTTGCGGACGCGGCACACGGGGCGCATTTTGCGTACAGTACGCTATTGCCTGTTGCGGCGGCGGGAAGGGCTGACGTGTCCTTTTGCAGTACTCATAAGACTATGGCGGCGTATACAGGAGGCGCACTTCTGAATCTGAAAGACGACCGCTTTTACGACGAGGCGGTATATTACAGACAGCTCTGGCATACCACTTCGCCTTCTTATCTCGTGATGGCAAGTACGGATTATTCGCGTGCGATATGGCAGAAATACGGCGAAAAATTCTATGCGGACATACTTGGGAAGAGAGATAAATTTAAAAAATCGTCCGACGGAGCGGTTTACAGAATTGAAAAGAGCGACGACATTTCAAGACTCGTTCTGAATTTTTGCGGTTACGACGCACATGAGGCAAATTCTTATCTCGCAAGCAAGGGTATATTCGCAGAGGCGGCGATTGGCGATAAGCTGATATTCATACTCAATCCTTACAACGTGGGAGAACTGGATTTGCTAAAAAGCGAGCTTGACGGTTTTTCTCCCTCAGTAAAGGCTGAAGAATACGCCGATAAAAGCAGAAAGGTCGCAAACATGTGCGGCAGGGTTGTATTTGTCCCCGTCGGCGAGGGCGAAGGAAGAGTGTGCGCAGGCGAAATAGGGTTTTATCCTCCGGGGACGCCTTTTATCAGACGCGGAGAAGTATTTACGCACAAAGATATTGAGGAAATAGCAAAAAAAGCCGGTTGTACGTTTGGGCTTGTAAACGGTAAGCTGGTTGTGTTACAATAATGATATGCGTACGTGCGTGTAAGCGCGGTGCGGAAAGAGGAAATATGAAAGGTAGTTTTATCACGTTTGAAGGTTGCGAAGGAGTGGGCAAAACCACTCAGGTCGAAAAGCTGCGCCGTTATCTCATGGAAAGCGGACAGGATGCGATTTTCCTCCGCGAACCTGGCGGCACCGTTATTTCGGAAAAAATAAGAGAAATGCTGCTAAGCAAAGAAAACGATAAAATGAACGGCAAATGCGAGGCTTTGCTGTATTCCGCGGCGCGTGCGCAGTTGTTGGGAGAGATAGTTGCTCCTGCTCTCGAAAGCGGCAAAATAGTTATTTGCGACAGATTTACGGATTCTACTTTTGCATATCAGGGCGCGGCGAGAGGACTGGGCGTGGATTTTATAGACGAACTCAACAAGCTTACCTGCGGCGACATCGTGCCGGACGTTACCGTATTTCTCGATATGAGGCCTGAAGAGGCTTTCAAGAGAAAGGGCGGTGCAGACAAAAACGACCGCCTCGAAAGTCAGAGCATAGAGTTCCACAGGAAGGTTTACGACGGGTACAAAGAGGTTGCGGTAAGGTATCCTCATAGATTTGTATGCATAGATGCGTCCAAGGATGCAGAGGGCGTATGGCAGGACGTGATTGCTCTGCTCAGAGAAAGGACTTCGGTGAAATGAGATGACTGAAACCGAAAGACTTCTGACATCTTCAAGACCTTATAAGACCGTGGTCGCAGATAAACTGAGCGGCGCGCTCAACCATTGTTATCTTATTCTTTCAGATGACGATATTGCGCGCAAGACTCTGTGCAGACTGGTTGCAAAAGCCGCGTTGTGTCCTCACGGCGGGTGCGGAAAATGCGACGTCTGCGAAAAGATTGACGACGGCGCATACGTCGCTCTCAGAATAAACGAGAGCGAAAAAATTTCTGTAGACGACGTGTCGGAACTGATAGAGGACAGCTACTTTACGGGGTTCGACGGAGATATAAAAGTTTATGTCGTAAGCAATATGCAGGGCATGAACGAAAAGGCGCAGAACAAGTTTCTCAAAACTCTCGAAGAACCGCCGGAAGGCGTCGTTTTCATACTGGGAGCAAGTCAGCAGACCGCAGTGCTTGCGACAATACTGTCGCGCTGTAAAAAGCTCTATTTTGAGGGCTTTACGTCAGGGCAGATTTACGGCGTGCTGACAGAGAAAACAGAAGAGCCGGACGACGAAACCGTAAGAGCCGCGACAAGGGCGGCGGTGTGCGGATTCGGCAATCTCACCCGTGCGGAAAAACTTTATGACGATAGTGCGTTCAGTGAGAAATTTTCCCTGTTCGTGTCTGTTATACGCAATTTGACGTCTACAAAAAAACTGGACGAACAGCTTGCGAAACTCAAGATTGACAAGACTAATCTGGACGGCTATCTGGATATTGCAGAAACGGTATTCAGGCTTATTCTCGCGGCGCAAAGAGGCGCGGTCGAAAAGGGTTTTGAAGAGCTGGACGGACTGAGAGGGGAGTATGATTATCCCACTCTCGTAAATATACTGGAACTGATACTCAAGTGTAAGCGCATGAGCGAAAGCAACTGCAATCCGCAGTCAATCGCAGATACGCTTTTTATAGGAATTTTGGAGGTAAAATATCTATGCCGGAAATAGTTGAAATAAAATTTCCGTCCAATCCCAAGACGTACTATTTCGACCCCAAAGGCGTGAAATTCGACGCCGGCGAAAGCGCGATAGTAGAAACGGTAAGAGGACAGGAATACGGTAAAGTTGCCGCTCCCAACAGATTTGTTGAAGACGATGCGATAAAAGGGCAGCTCAAGCCGGTAATACGCAAGGCTACGCCTGAGGACGACAAAAGAGCGCAGGAAAACATCGAGATGAAAGCTGCGGCGATGGAATTGTGTAATAAAAAAATCGCCAAGCACGGACTCAAGATGAAACTGGTGGACGCAGAATATACGTTCGACCGCTCTAAAATAGTATTCAGCTTTACCGCAGACGGAAGAGTAGACTTCAGAGAGCTTGTCAAAGACATCGCAAGCGTAATGCATATGAGAATAGAGCTGAGGCAGATTTACGAACGCGACGATATAAAAATGAGAGGCGCGCTCGCAATGTGCGGAAGACCGTGTTGCTGTATAACGCATCTTGCCGATTACGAGAAAGTAACCGTCAAAATGGCGAAGAACCAGAATATCTCTCTCAATCCGACAAAGGTAAGCGGTATGTGCGGAAAGCTGATGTGCTGTCTGAGATACGAGAACGACTATTATGTCGAAACCGCAAAACTTCTGCCCAAAACGGGAAGTCTTGTCGCAACTGCCAAAGGAACGGGCAGAGTGGAAGAAACCGATATGCTAAAACGAAGGATAAAGGTTGCTATCCAGAACGAAGACGGAGTGATAAACGAGTACTTTGAACCGGGAGAATTCGAGGTCGTAGGCGCGCCTCAGAAACAAAAAGTAAACAAAGAAGAAGAGCAGTACGAAAAAGAGCTTAAAAAGCTGGAAGAATAACTGAAAAACAATAAAAAACGCCCTGAAAAGGCGTTTTTTTAATATTTGAGTTAGACGCCACTAACCAAAAGGCGTGTTCAAATTTTTTAAAAAGGTTTACAACCCCTGGGGGTTGTGATATAATCTAATCACAAAATCAAAAAGGAGATTTGAAAACATGGCATACGTTATCGGTGATGGTTGCATTAAGTGCGGTAACTGCGCGGCTAATTGCCCCGTAGAGGCTATTTCTGAAGGCGACGACAAGTACGTTATCGACGCTGACACCTGCATCAGCTGCGGTACTTGCGCGGCTGGCTGCCCCGTTGAAGTTATCAGCGAGGAGTAATCGTCAGAACGAACAAAGGATTAAACGAGGAACCGACGCGGTCAAAATCGCGTCGGTTCTTTTTTTGGGAGAATATTCTTTAAGCGTATTGAGCGGTTATATCCGCGCCGGGAAAAGATAATGAAGAAGGACTCGCATATGTTCGGGGATTTGCGGCAGAGATTTTATAGTGTCGGACGGACGGTATGAAAGAGATGAAAAGGCGGCATTTCCGCGCGCGTATTTTTTTAAAGTGCGCTCAAGTCCTTTATTTTTGCGCGCATATATGTTAAAATTATCAAGATAACGGATTTTATGCCGTGCGGAGGACAGATGAAAAAAGATTTCTTGTGTATGGAAGGCGTGAGCGCAGACACTCTTACGAGGCTGATGGACGACGCCGTAGAGATGAAAAAGCAGGTTTTGTCAGACAATAAGGTCAGCGATTTGCTAAAAGGCAAGACGGTTGCAACGCTTTTTTACGAGAACAGTACGAGAACAAGGTGTTCTTTTGAAGACGCATGCAAATATCTGGGAGCAACCGTAACCGTGGTTGACGTGTCGATGTCCAGCGTTCAGAAAGGCGAGAGCATACTGGATACCGCAAGGACGATAGAGGCAATGGGTACAGATGCGATTGTCATAAGACACTCTTCTTCGGGCGCGCCCAAATACGTTGCGGACAACGTGAACTGCAGCGTGATAAACGCAGGCGACGGACTGCACGCTCATCCCACGCAGGCTCTTCTCGACCTTTTTACGATACGCGAAAAGTTTGGCAGAGTCGAAGGACTTACGATAACGATTATAGGCGACGTAAAGCATAGTCGCGTGGCGAGGAGCAACATAGTTTCTCTTACGACGATGGGCGCGAAAGTCAGAATTTACGGTCCCCCCACAATGATACCTCTTGAGGCTGAAAAGCTGGGCTGCGAGGTATGTCCTTCAATTGAGGACGCTTTCAAGGGCAGCGACGTAATCATGGGACTCAGGATACAGCTTGAAAGGCAGAAAAAGGGACTGTTCCCCAGTTACGGAGAGTACGCGCGTTTCTTCGGTATCAATCCCGAGAGGATGAAACTCGCCAACAAGGGAGCGATAGCGATGCACCCCGGTCCCGTAAACAGAGGAGTGGAATTTTCCTATCCGCTGTGTGAAGACGAGTGCTGTTATAAAGACATACAGGTTACCAACGGCGTTGCGACGCGTATGGCATTGCTCAAATGGGTACTGGAGGGCTGAAATGAAAAAACTGCTTATAAAATCCGCTTTTGTGGGCGGCAAAAAGAAAGACATACTTATAAACGGCGACAGAATAGAGAAGATAGGAAAGGATATTGCCGCAGACGGCTGCGAGGTCGTAAATGCTGAAGGTCTTACCGCTCTTCCCGCTTTTGTCGATATGCACGTGCATCTGCGCGAACCGGGATACGAATACAAAGAAGACATCGAAAGCGGCTCTAAGGCTGCCGTGGCAGGAGGTTTTTCAGCAGTATGCTGCATGCCCAACACAAATCCCGTAACGGACAATAAATATATAGTCAGATACGTAAAAGACAGGGCAAAAGAGGTGGACCTTGTAAAGGTTTATCCGATAGCCGCTCTGAGCGTAGGACAGAAAGGCGAAACGATTACCGAGATGGGCAAACTCAAAGAGGCAGGCGCGGTTGCGGTTTCGGACGACGGCAGACCCGTTGAAAGCGCGCAGCTTATGAGAATCGCGCTGGAATACGCCGGAGGTTTCGGCTTGCCCGTTATAAGTCATTGTGAAGACCTTTCTCTCGTCAACGACGGGGTAATGAACGAAGGTTACAACTCTACCCTCAGCGGTTACAAGGGCATTTCCCGCGCAAGCGAAGAAGTCATGGTGGCGAGAGATATAGTTCTGGCAGAAACTCTCGGCGCGCGCGTGCATATAGCGCATATAAGCACAAAGGGCAGCGCGCAGCTTATCAGAGAGGCAAAGGCGAGAGGCGTAAAAGTTACCTGCGAAACATGTCCTCATTATTTTGCGGCGACGGACAAGCTGTGCGTAGGCGGCGACGCAAACGCAAAAGTCAATCCTCCTTTGAGAGAAGAAAGCGACCGTCTTGCGATAATAGAGGCGATAAAGGACGGTACCGTGGACGCGATAGTTACAGACCACGCGCCTCACGCAAAGCACGAGAAAGAGGGAGGACTTATAGGCACGGCAAACGGCATAAGCGGAATTGAAACTTCTTTTGCATTGTCATATACGACGCTTGTAAAAGGCGGAGAGATAACGCTTGACAGGCTGAGCGAACTTATGACCGCAAATCCCGCAAAGATTGTCAACGTCGAGTGCGGCAGGCTTGAAGAGGGCGCGCTTGCAGACGTTACTCTCGTCGACCTCGACGAAAAGTACGTTATCGACAAAAACAAATTTTTCTCAAAAGGAAAAAACACTCCTTTCCACGGCAGAGAGGTGTACGGAAAAGTACGCTATACCGTAGTGGACGGACGCATAAAATACAAAGAGGTATAATATGATAATCGACAAACTCATAGACGCAATCAAGAGAACTGATAACCCTTCTGTGATAGGACTCGACACCTGCGTGGACTATCTCCCCGAAGAGATGAAGGCAAAGTGTCTTACTTTGGACGACGCCGCGAACTATATAACCAAGTTCAACTTTGACCTCGTTGACGCGCTCAAGGACGTAGTCCCTGCCGTCAAAGTACAGGTTGCATATTACGAAATGTACGGCGTTGCAGGTATGCGCGCGTTCAAGGATACGCTTGCTTATGCAAGGGCAAACGGCATGATTGCGATTGCAGATATAAAGCGCAACGACATAGGCAGTACGGCTGCGGCTTACAGCAAGGCGTACATAGGCGCGACGGAACTTGCGGGCGGAGTAAAAGTAACCCCCTTCGAGAGCGATTTCGTTACCGTAAACGGATACCTCGGCAGCGACGGAATAAAGCCGTTTGTAGCAGATTGCGAAAAGAACGACAAAGGCATTTTCGTGCTTGTAAAGACGTCCAACCCCGCAAGCGGAGAACTGCAGGACAAGCCTCTCGGCGATAAGCAGACTTTGTACGACGCTATGGCTGACCTCGTCGACGAGTGGGGCAGCAATCTCGTGGGCAAATACGGCTATTCTTCGGTAGGTGCGGTCGTGGGCGCGACTCACAAAGAGCAGGCGGCGAGAATAAGAGCGGCACATCCTCATCTGTTCTTCCTCATACCCGGTTACGGCGCGCAGGGAGGAAAGGCGGAGGACCTTGCCGTATGTTTCAGGGACGGCATAGGCGGCATAGTCAATTCTTCACGTGGCATACTCTGCGCTTACAAGAAAGAGAAGTATGCGGGACTCAACTATAAAGACGCGGCTCTCAAAGCGGCAATAGACATGCAAAAGGATTTGACAAGGTATATCAGATGAAAGACAGACAGGCCATCGTTGTAAAAAATACGCGCGTCGCTGACGAGATATGGAGCATGACTCTCAGGTTTGACGACCTTGACGAGATTAAAGGCGCGCAGTTTCTGGACATAAAACTTCCTGACAGGAGCAAAATTCTCAGAAGACCGTTCTGTATCTGCGATTTTGACGCAGCCGAAAAGACGGTCGAAGTCTGTTACGCCGTCGTGGGAGGCGGAACTAAAGTCCTTACCGAGGCGAAAGAAGGAGATAAGCTCAACGTGCTGTTGCCTCTCGGCAACGGATATTCTCCCAAAGGCAAAAAGATAATGCTGATAGGAGGCGGTATGGGGGCTGCGGTACTTCCTGCAGTCGTTACCGCTAATCCCGACAAAGAGTTTTATGCGTATATCGGCTTTGCAAACGCGGGCAAAGTCGTGCTTGAAAAACAGCTTGCCGATAATTGTACAAACGTAACCGTTGCGACTGACGACGGCAGTTACGGCAAAAAAGGATTTGTAACGACGGTGGCGCGCGAGGCTTACGACGCGATACAACCTGACGAAATTTTCGTTTGCGGACCCGAAGTCATGTACAGAGCAATCAAAAAGACTTTTGAAGGAGTGAAAACTCCGGTTTACGTTTCACTTGAACAGCGTATGGGTTGCGGCATAGGGGCGTGCCTCGTATGCAACTGCAAGGTGAAACGCGCTGACGGCGAGGGATACGTCAGAGTGTGCAAAGACGGTCCCGTATTCCTTCTTGACGAGGTGGTGTTATGAGCAATCTCAAAGTAAACATAGCGGGTGTGGAATTCAAGAACCCCGTAATCACCGCGAGCGGAACTTTCGGATTCGGCAAAGAATACGGCGAGTTTTATCCGCTGTCCGCGCTGGGCGGAATATGCACAAAGGGACTTACTTTGAAAAAGAGAGAAGGAAATCCTCCTCCGAGAGTAGCTGAAACTTACGGCGGTATGCTCAACAGCGTGGGACTTCAGAACCCGGGCATAGAGCATTATCTCGCAGAGGACGACAAGAGGCTGGCAAAAGAGGACGTGGTCGTGATAGCGAATATCGCCGGCTCAACTCTTGAAGATTACATAGCGATAGCGGAAAGGATTAACGACAGCCACGCGGATATGGTCGAACTCAATATCTCATGCCCCAACGTAAAGCAGGGCGGTATGGCGTTCGGCGTGCTGCCCAAAAACGTAGAAGAGGTTACGCGCGCAGTCAAAAACGTGTGCAGAAAACCGGTAATCACAAAGTTGTCGCCCAACGTGAGTTGTATCGCGGACAACGCGAGAGCGGCTGAGTCAGGCGGAGCAGACGCGGTATCCCTTATCAATACACTCAGCGGTATGGCGGTAAATTACAGGACAAGACGTCCGGTACTTGCAAACAACAACGGCGGGCTGTCGGGACCTTGCGTCAAACCCGTCGCACTCAAGATGGTGTGGGAGTGCTACAACGCGGTAAAGATTCCCATAATAGGACTGGGGGGAATCACCTGCTATACTGACGTGCTTGAGTTTATGATTTGCGGCGCGCGCGCCGTGCAGGTGGGTACGGCAAACTTCAGCGACCCGACCGCAGCTTACGATATAGCCAAAGACCTTGAAAAGTACGTTGAAGAAAACGATGTCGATATTAACGACCTGGTGGGTACGCTGATTCTCAATTAGCGTTTAACAGACACGGGCAAGGAAATAATATAAATTTAAACATAAATCGGAGGACAAGGATATGATGACGACAGAACAAGCTCTCGAAGTATACCGCAGCACAGGTGCGATACTCAAAGGACATTTCAGACTTACGTCTGGCAGACACTCTGACACTTATATGCAGAGTGCGAAGGTTTTTGTAGACCCCAAGGCAAGCGAACAGCTGTGCAAAGCTCTTGCGGAAAAGCTGACTCAGAGCGGAGTCGAAGTCGACGTGGTTATCTCTCCCGCAATCGGCGGAATCCTTATGGGATACGAGGTCGCAAGACAGCTGGGAAAACCCAACATATTTGCAGAACGCGAGAACGGGGTAATGACTCTGCGTCGCGGTTTCTCAATTGAGAAAGGCACTAAATTCGTCGTATGCGAAGACGTAGTAACTACCGGCGGCTCGGTAAAAGAAGTAATCTCTCTCGTAAAAGAGGCAGGCGGCGAGGTTACCGCGGTTGCGTCGCTGGTAGACAGGAGCAACGGTAAAGTGGATTTTGGCGTAAAGTTCGTCAATCTTATCAGTATGGATATCACTTCTTACGAACCCGACGATTGCCCTCTCTGCAAAGAAGGAAAAATCGAACTCGTAAAGCCCGGTTCGAGAGTCTTTACAAAGTGAGCCGCCTATGTGGAAAAGAGTTGAAAGAGCTTATGCAAGCCTTAAAAACAGGGTTGACTTCAAGCCTCAGATAGGCATAGTCCTGGGCAGCGGTCTGGGTGCGATTGCTGAAAATATTGAAAGCGTATACAGCGTGCCTTACGACAGCCTTCAGGGGATGCCCACTTCAACGGTGGAGGGACACAGCGGAAGATTCGTTTTCGGATATATCAACCGCGTACCCGTTGTGGTTATGCAGGGCAGGGTCCATTATTACGAAGGATATACTCCCCAGGAGGCAGTATTGCCTGTACGCCTTATGATTCGCATGGGAGTAAAAGCTCTGATTCTGACAAATGCGGCAGGCGGTATAAGAGATGACCTCAACACCGGCGACGTAATGATGATTTCTGACCATATATCTCTCGTACCTTCTCCGCTTATAGGAAAGAACGACCCGTCTTACGGCGACAGATTTCCCGATATGAGCGAGGCGTACGATGCCGGACTAAGAGAAATGGCACGCGCTGCGGCGGCAAAAGCGGGACTCGATATAAAAGAAGGCGTATATATTCAGTTTACCGGCCCCAACTTTGAAACTCCGGCAGAAGTGCGTATGGCAAGAGCGGTCGGCGCGGATGCCGTGGGCATGAGTACCGCAATAGAAACGATAGCAGCAGTGCATATGGGAATAAAAGTCCTGGGACTGTCCTTTATCAGCAATAAGGCTTGCGGACTTGGCGACCAGAAACTCAGCCATCTCGACGTGCAGAAGGAAAGTCTTGCCGTCGTTGACAAACTGAGCGACCTGATAAGCGAAATCGTCGTGCTTGCGTCAAACAAATAAATGCGTTTAATGCACACGGGCAAGAAATTTCAACAAGAAAAGACTACTGCGGAAAGACATAAATAGCATGAAACTGAGAATATACAACGCTAAAATACTGACTCCTCACGGAATAATAAACGGCGAGTTGCGCACGGACGGCGACAGGATAGTATATCTTTCGCCGGTATCCACGCTTGACTGGCAGGACTGGGACAGAGAAATAGACCTTGGCGGAAATCTGCTTGCGCCGTCTTTCAAGAACGCGCATACGCACTCTGCGATGACGTTTCTGCGTTCGCGCGCGGAGGATATGCCGCTCAAAGACTGGCTGTATAAACAGGTTTTTCCCGCGGAGGCTAAGCTTACCGACGAGGACTGTTATTATTTCACCCGTCTTGCGGTTGCCGAGTACTATTCAGGCGGCACGACTTACTGTTCTGAAATGTACGGACATACCGAGGCGGTTGCGCAGGCGTTTGCAGATACGGGGTTCGGTTCATTTATCGGCAGCGGAATATTCGATTTCGACGGCGGCTACGACGACATCACAAAAAGGGCTGAAGAGCTGAAATGCAAAATAGACAAACTGCCCAGACAAAGGTACGCGCTGGCAATGCACGCTCAATACACGTGCGGAGAGCAGACGCTGAGGGCAGTGTCTGATTTGTCTGAAAAATTCTCTCTACCCGTTACGACTCATCTTTCGGAAACGCAGGAAGAAGTTGAGTCCTGTAAGGAGAAGTACGGTTTGTCCCCGGTGAAACTCCTCGCAGAAAAAGGGATATTCGACCTGGGAGGCACGGGATACCATTGCGTGCATCTCGACGACGAAGATATAAAAATATTGAAAAATTGCAGAGTGGGAGCGGTTACGTGTCCTTGCAGCAATCTCAAACTGGCAAGCGGTATCGCTCCGCTCAAAAAATTGCTCGATGCAGGCATAACCCTGGGCGTGGGTACAGACGGGGCGGCAAGCAACAACGCTCTCGATATGTTCAGAGAAACTTATCTTGCCACCGTATTGCAGAAGTATCTTGAAAACGATGCGGTTGCGGTAAGCGCAAAAGATATATACCGCGCGGCTACAGACGGAAAGGCTTTCGGGCTTGAAAATGCGGACGGACTTTATATAGGCGCGCTTGCGGATATGGTTGTAATCGATTTGGACGCTCCCAACATGCAGCCGCTCAATGACATTGAATCCAATCTGGTGTACGCAGGCGGACGTCAGAACGTGATTATGACGATTTCCGGCGGCAAGGTGGTCTACGAAAAAGGAGAGTACCTTTACGGTGAAGATTACGGCGCGCTGCTTGAAAAATGCAATGCGGCGGCAGAGAGGATAAAAAATGAAATCTGAAAAAACCGTTTCTGAAGTAACTGATAAAAAAGGAAAAAGACTGCGTTTTGCAGGTCTCGTATTGTTGACCGTACTCGTGATAGCGGCGGTACTGCTGACGGTTTTTATAGCAAAAAGCTGCGATGAAAAGGTACAGCTGGATATGGGACAGTCATACGACGCCGGCAAAGCCGTACTGACGGTTACGGGGCTTGAGATAAAAAGAGTGGGAACAACTCAGCAGGTCTACGTGATAGTTACCGTGAAAACGGAGGCAAAAAAAGACTTTACCTTCAATCCCTATGATTTTTCTATCGACGACGTATCCCCGATGTTTCTGAGATACACGGACGATAATGGCGGAAAATCTGAGATAAATACTGATGAAACTGTGGTTGCGGCAGGTGAAACCGCAGAGATAAAAATAGCTTTCATGGTGCCTCGCAGCATGAAGGAGAGTTTCCTGACCTATAAAAAAGCGGTGATAAGGCTGGGAAGTATGATTGAAAACGACAATAACCTTTCTTAAGGAGTAAAAATGATACAGGTAACAGATTTGTTTCTGCAATTTGGCGGAAGAAAACTATTCGAGGACGTGAACCTCAAATTCACGGACGGGAATTGCTACGGCGTAATAGGTGCAAACGGCGCGGGAAAATCAACTTTTCTCAAGATACTTTCAGGAGAACTGGAACCCACGCGCGGCACGGTGTCGATAGGAAAAGGACAGCGCATAAGCGTTTTGCATCAGAATCAGAACGACTTTGACGACTGTACGGTAATGCGTACCGTGCTTTTGGGGCACAAAAGACTTGTTGACATTATGGACGAGAAAGACGCTCTGTACTCAAAAGAGGATTTTTCTGAAGAAGACGGAATCAGAGCGTCGGAACTCGAAAACGAGTTTGCAGAACTCGGAGGCTGGGAGGCTGAAAGCGAGGCGGCGTCTTTGCTCAACGAGCTTAAATTCGGAGAAGAGTATCACGAAAAGCTGATGAGCGAACTTGACGGAAAGCAAAAAGTCAAGATACTTCTCGCGCAGGCTCTTTTCGGCAATCCCGACATACTGATACTTGACGAGCCAACCAACAACCTGGACGCAAAAAGCATTATGTGGCTTGAAAAATTCCTTATGGATTTCAAAAACACGCTTATAATCGTGTCGCACAACCGCCACTTCCTCAACAAGGTCTGTACGCATATCTGCGACGTGGACTACGGACAGATTAATATGTATGTGGGCAACTACGATTTCTGGTACGAAACCAACCAGCTGCTTGCAAGACAGGCAAAAGAGGCAAACAAGAAGGCTGAGGCGAGAGCTAAAGAATTGCAGGAGTTTATCGCGCGTTTCTCGGCAAACGCATCCAAGTCAAGACAGGCGACTTCAAGAAAGAAAGAGCTTGAAAAACTCACTCTTGAAGACATAAAGCCTTCTATGAGAAAATATCCTTATATAAACTTTGAAATGGAGCAGGACCTGGGCAAAGAGATACTCAAGGTTGAGGGACTGACCAAGAAAGGCTTTTTCGAGGACGTTACGTTTACCGTGCAGAAAGGCGAGAAAATCGCGTTTTTGTCAGACAAATCCACGTCGGTATCCATGCTTTTCGACATACTCAACGGCATTGAAGAACCCGATGCGGGAAAATTCGAGTGGGGCAAGACGGTAAGACTGAGTTACGTCCCGCAAAACTTCGACGAGTTTTTCGACGGCTGCAATATGAATCTGGTGGAGTGGATTAACAGGTTCTCAAAAGACCATACAGAAAGCTATCTCAGGAGCTGGCTGGGCAGGATGCTCTTTTCAGGCGACGAAGTCAAAAAGAGCGCGAAAGTACTCAGCGGAGGAGAAAAAGTGCGTTGTATGCTTGCCCGCGCAATGCTCATTGCAGGCAATGTGCTTATACTGGACGAGCCTACAAACCATCTTGACCTTGAGGCGATTACCGCGCTCAACAAAGGCATGATAAACTTCAAAGGTTGCAGTCTTTTCGCAACTCACGACCAGGAGCTTATGCAGACGGTAGCAAACAGAATTATAGAAATCAACGGCACAAAGACCTTCGACAAGCTGACGACTTACGAAGAATATCTTGAAACTATCTGACGAGGTGAAGATTATGGACAAGAAAAACAAACAGATTATCGCGATACTGCGCGAGGACAGTCGTTTTACGACAGCGCAGATTGCCGCAATGAGCGGACTTGAAGAGGACGACGTAAAACAGAGAATAGCTGCGATGGAGCAGGACGGGGTGATTGCAAAATATACCGTACTCTGCAATACCGAAAAGCTGGATTCCGATGCCGTAACCGCGCTTATAGAGGTAAAGGTTACTCCTCAGATGCGTGACGGTTTCGACGCAATCGCAAGAGAGATTTACAAGTTTGACGAAGTAAAGGACGTATATCTGATGAGCGGAAGTTACGACCTTACCGTCATTGTCGAGGGCAAAAATCTCAGAGAAGTGTCGCGCTTTGTCACAGAAAGGCTCTCTGTGCTTAAAGACGTAACCTCAACGGCAACGCACTTTATACTGAAAAAATATAAGGCTGAAGGCGTTGTGCTGGAAAAATGCGAAGAAATAAAGAGAGAAGAGATAGTATGAATTACGACAAACACGTGAGCGACGTCGTAAAGAATATCAAACCTTCGGGAATCAGAAAATTCTTTGACGTCGCAGCTATGTATAAAGACGTCATTTCTCTCGGTGTAGGAGAACCTGACTTCGTTACGCCGTGGGAGGCAAGAGAGGCTGCCGTTCAGAGTATAAGAAAGGGCATTACCCAGTATACTTCCAACAGCGGTATGCCCAAACTCAGAGAGGCGGTTGCAAAATATCTTCAACTGCACTTCGGACTGAATTACGACCCTAAGGACGAAATAGTCATGACGGTGGGCGCAAGCGAGGCGATATATCTTGCCGTACGCACGCTGGCAAACGCAGGCGACGAGGTGATAATCCCTGAGCCTTCATACGTGTCTTATGCCCCAGGCGTTTTGCTTTGCGATGCGGTTCCGGTAACGGCTGCGTGCAGGGCAGAGGACAACTTTATCCTGACTGCGCAGGCTCTTGAAAAGGCAATAACTCCCAGAACCAAAGCGTTGATACTGCCTTATCCCAACAATCCTACGGGCGCAATTATGACAAGACCTCAGCTTGAAGAAATTGCAGAGGTTGTCAGAAAGCACGATATAATCGTGATTTCAGACGAGATTTACGCTGAACTGACTTACGGCGAAGAAAGGCACGTTTCGATAGCGTCGCTCGACGGTATGAGAGAGAGGACGGTATTCATAAACGGGTTCAGCAAAGCGTTTGCGATGACCGGCTGGAGATTGGGATACGTCTGCGCTCCGAGAGAACTCGAAAAGCAGATGCTCAAGATTCATCAATATATAATAATGTGCGCTCCCACGGCGGCGCAGTACGCTGCTCTCAACGCTCTCAATACTGCATTTGAGGACAATTTCGCTGCGGTTGAGGAAATGAGAAGTCAGTACGACGTCAGACGCAGATTTCTCGTAAAGAGGCTCAACGATATGAAACTGACCTGCTTTGAGCCTAAGGGCGCGTTCTACGTGTTCCCCTGCGTGTCTGTGACCGGGCTTGACGGAGAGCAGTTTGCAGAAGAACTGTTGCAGGACCAGAAAGTGGCGGTCGTTCCGGGAGGAGCTTTCGGTGAATCGGGCAAGGATTTCATAAGGATAAGCTATGCGTATTCTCTTGAAAATCTCAAAAAGGCGATGGACAGGATTGAAACCTTCCTCAAAAAGAAGGGTGTTTTGTGAACAGGAGCAAATTAATACTCTTAAAACGCAAAAACGTCCTTTAGCCGTGTTAAAATGTACATATTTTTAATACTATTTTAATAAATCGCGGCGGGAAGGAGGGGTAAAATCGTCTGAAAAAAATTTTTAAAAAAAGTTTGAAAAAACTGTTGACAAAATTTTAAGTCGGTGGTAAAATGCAAACTGTAAATAAAAGAGCTCATAATTTTCCCCCTTATCATATAATATAGGAAGGGAGGTATCCAAGAATTTGGATACCTCTCTTTCTTTTTACCGCATTTTCTCGTTTTGAGAGATAAAAACGCAATCCGTTTTGTCCATAAAATCGTTAAATTATTAACATGGTGCAAAAAGTTGTGTTTTTAAGCGGTCAAAACCATCTTTCAGGTTCTTTTTTTGCCTTAAAGCGGGCGTCAGTCCTTGTTATACTGTCCGCTTTCGTTACAGCATTTGCCGCCGCACATCTTACCGCAGTCCTTGTTCTGCTGAGAACGGCAAGCCTTCTGCTTGTTCTGATTAGCTTTCTTCATGACTAAAACCTCCTTTTTAGGCTAATTGTATTATGTGAGAGTGTAGGTGTTTTATCCGCAAGGGCTATTGTCAAAATTTTCCGTAGAAGAAAGTCTTGCACGTGAATTTTATCAGTAAAAGGAAACGGAAAGAGAACTTTTAAGCGCGCCTCCAAGGCCTTTTACGCTGTCGTCAAGAGATTTAAACAGGTCCTCTGTTTCCGCAAAGTCAAGGCAGTATTGTTTTGCATATGCAGAAAGAGCTTTGCAAAAGACGTCTGTAGTTACGCTTTTCGCCGCTATGTCCGCGGCTATCGCGGCTTTGCAATATACGGTTACGTAATAATCCGTATAATCTCTGTAATCGGTAGTGGCTCTGAATACGTCGCAAGACGCCGTTTCTCCGAGGGCGCGCTGTGAGGAAACATAATCGGTATAAGAGATATGGTACTGATTTCGCAGAGCGTCGGCATAAGGGCGCATATTTTTCTTGTCAAAGTAAAGCAGGGTAGACCATTGCGCCAGCGATTCGTCCTGCCACGGTGCGGCAACCTGGTCGCTGCCTACAAGATAGTACCACCACTGATGAGCCACTTCGTGAGCGACCACTTTTTCGGTTTGGGTAAAAGACAGAGAGTTGCAAATTACCGCGGCGTTGCTGAATTCTGCTCCTGAAGTCATAAAAGGCGTAAATATCAGAGAATACGTTTTCACAGGTAGTTCGCAAAAGGCGTCAGAGAAGATTTGCAATGCATCCAGCGCGTATCCGGCGGCATATTCTCTTGTACCGTCGTGCATAACGTTTACAGTGTAGTCGTTTTGTGTAATTGTAGATATTTGCGCAACGGGCGACATAAAAAGCGCGATGTCGCGCAAGCCGTCTGCTTTAAAAATTGTTTTCCCGTCCTGAGATTTGATTTCGGGTGCAGAGCATATCGCCGCCCAGTCCCGTGGACAGTTGAGAGTGAGTTCGTAGTCTGCACAGTCGAAGACAAATGGGTCGCCGGTGCTTTCGTATTCGTAAAATACGAAACGGGTCGGGTCAACGTCGTCCGATACGCTGCGGCAAAGCACGGGATAGAAAAAAGTCAGATTTATCGAAAAATCGTTATAGCCGTATCGCGCGTTATTGAGAGGCAGAGTCAGGTCGAAATCGAAATTAATATCCGTGCTATCTCCGTTTTTCAGGGGAGATAAAAGTTCTATCTCTATTTTGCAAGGGGTTTTGCATATCGTCGCACTTTCAACGTCGTTTCCGTTTGCCTGATAAAAGACGTATCCTCCGGCGTTAATTCCGTACGGATAGGCGGCAGAAAGCATTGACGGGTCGACAGGCAACGGGTTTTTAAGGGTAAAAGCGTCGGGATAAAAGGCAAATACGAGATTTTTTACTGGAGAATCGGAATAATTCGTTATGCGGGTCGTCTGACTGACGCTCACTTTGTTTTCGGCATCGTCCACGTCGACGGTGATATTATAGTCGGCATGCAGGTTCTCTTGCGCCGACACGCTTTCGCAAGAGGTGAATATAAAGACAGAAGACAACATGAGCAGAACCGTAACAGTCAGGACAAAAAACTTCATATTATTAGATATTAGATTTCGGGACGTCTTATGCGTAACCGACGGGGACAACAGCTGCAGCTGAAGTAATTAAACGATATTGCAATATGTGGCGCGACGGCGGTGCTGCGCGTATTTTCAGCCTTGACAATATGCGCGCGCGACTCTATAATATAATCAATAAGCAAAACCGCGGTTTTAGACCGAAGGAGGATAATTATATATGGGTTTAGGCGATTTTTTTAAAAGACAATTCCGCAAGGTAATTCAGTGGGAGAGCGACGACAAAGACCAGATAGTCTGGAAATTTCCGCTTGAACGCAAAGAAGAGATAATGAGAAAGTCCACTCTGGTAGTCAGAGAGGGACAAAAAGCTATTTTTATAAAGGAAGGCAAACTGTGCGACGTCTTCGGACCCGGAACTTACGAACTGGACGACATAAAGAATATCCCTATACTTACCGCACTCTATCACTGGAAGACGGCGTGGGAAAGCCCGTATACCGGGGACTTGTACTTCGTTTCCACGAGGCAGTTCATAGACAATAAATGGGGTACGCCCAATCCCGTGATGATGAAAGACAAGGATTTCGGCATGGTACGCGTACGCGGTTTCGGCGTTTATTCGTTTGCGGTAGGCGTTCCTACTTATGCGATGAACGAACTTTTCGGTGCGACCGGAGGGCTTAACGTGTCGGACGTGGACGGTTATTTCAAAAAGATAATCGTCAGCGTACTTACAAATTCGATAGCAGAATCCGGGGTCAGCGCGCTCGAACTTGCGGCGCATTACGACGACATATCTCAGATTGCTCTCGAAAAGATGAGAGAAGATTTCGGCAGGATGGGCATAGAGATAAAAGGGCTTTATATTGAAAACCTTTCTGTGCCTGAAGAGGTCGAGAAGATGATAGACAAGCGCACTTCCGTAGGCGTCATGGGCGACGCTATGCAGGGTTACGCGCAGATGGAAACGCTGGGCGCGATGCGCGACGCAGCGAAAAATCCCGGTTCAAGCGGAAGTATGGCAAACGCAGGCATAGGACTTGGCGCGGGACTTGGCATAGGCAGGATGTTTGTAGAAGGGATGTCCGCGGCAACGACCGCAGAGGCGAAAGATAAATGTCCTCATTGCGGCGCAGTAGTAAAGAAAGGCGCGAAATTCTGTCCCGAGTGCGGCAAGGAAATGACCGACGAAAAGAAAATCTGCCCCGTATGCGGCGCAAGCGTAAAGAAAGGCGCAAAGTTCTGCCCTGAGTGCGGCGCAGGATTAGGAAACAAGAAGTGTCCTGAGTGCGGCAAAGAAGTCCCTGCAGGAACAAAGTTCTGCCCTGAGTGCGGAAAGAAAATCAAATAAGATTAAACCGGAAATAAAAGATGCAGAAGGAAGAAGTCAAAGACGTAACGTCCGCCGTTGAGGTGGAGAGCGATACTTTCAAATGTCCGGGGTGCGGAAATTTTCTCAAATACGACCCCGACTGCGGCAAGCTCAAATGCGATTATTGCGGAGTAGAAAAGGACGTACCCGTTCCGACAGAGCCGATGGAGTTGTATTATACCTCGCTTTCAGAGCAAGGATTCAGCGGCTGGGGAGAGGTGAAGTGTATACAATGTCCGGTGTGCGGGGCAAAGACGATGCTGGAAAAATACCAGACGGTTACCGTATGCCCGTTTTGCGGCGCGCCAAATGTCGTTGAAAGCGACGAAGTGCCGGGACTCAAGCCCAACGCCATACTGCCGTTCAGGATTTCGGAAACCAAAGCGCACGCGAGTCTTCAGAAGTGGATGAGCAAGAAATTCCTTGCGCCCTCCAACCTGAAAAAAACGGCAAAAACATCAAAAATGAGCGGTGTATACGTACCGTCGTGGACTTTCGATTCCAACGTGTATGCGACATACGAGGCAAGGCTGGGCAAAACTTATACTGTTACCGTGGGCAGCGGCAAGAACAGACGTACCGAAACAAGGGTGAGATGGTATCACGTTTCGGGTTCCATAAATTCGTTTTTTGACGACGTGCTTATAGGCGCAAGCACAAAGCTTACGCAGAAACAGCTCACGAAACTGGGCGGTTTCGATACAAAAAATTCGATACAGTATGAAGAAGAGTATCTTTCTGGTTATTCTGCAGAAAGGTATTCTCAGGGACTGGATGCGAGCTGGGAAGCTGCAAAAGACATAATGATTGACAACGTAAGGTCGCAGATACGCAACAGGTATCCGGACGCGGACAGAGTGGATTACATAAACGTAAGTCCCGTATTCAACGAAACCAAATATAAATACGTGCTTGCACCGATATGGGCGAGTTCTTACCGCTATAAGGGCAAGGATTACGGTTTTGTCGTAAACGGAAGAAACGGCAGGACTGTCGGCAAAGCTCCGCTGTCGCCGCTCAAGACGTTCTTCTTCTCTCTTTTCTGCATGGGCGTCGCCGGACTTCTCATATATATCATTTATCTGCTCTTTGTGTCATAAAAGAGAAAAACGCTTGCTTTATCTGCGGCAATTATATAAAATATTGATAGCGGGTGCGTGCGCGCCCGCGCTATATATAATATTGATAAAATAAATAATAATATATAAGGGAATTCCCTTGACGGAGGTAAATATGATAACCAAGGATATGCTTATAGCAGACGCGCTCAAGCAGGGCAACGTCGACGCGATAGCGAACGTACTTTTCAGCGTAGGTATGCATTGTCTGGGCTGTGCACTTGCTCACAACGAAACTGTTGAGGACGCAGCAAACGCTCACGGCGTAGACGTAGACGAACTCGTAGAAAAACTCAACGAGGCGGCAAAGAGCTGAAAAAGCTTTGCGCGATAAACGCGCTCCGCTTTGTCGGGGCGCGTTTTTACAACTTATATTTATGAAAAATCGATGTTTTTGTCAAAAAAATGTGATTTTACATAAATTTTACATTTCTTCAAAACTTTTTTATTTCAAATATTTGACTTAATATAAATATACCTATATAATCACTTTTGCACCGCGAAAAACGGGATGATGCGGGAGGTTACTGCAAAAAGCAGAGAATTTCCGCGGACAAGTGTCCGACAATCGGGCGACTAACGAAGGCGAACTGCACGCCTTTTATAAAAGTCGCGGTGTGAAACACGTGGATACGTGAACAAGAAAGTTAGGAAAAAGGAGAAAAAGACAATGGCAGGACAAATCATCAGAATAAGACTCAGAGCTTATGACCACAACCTCATCGACGAGGCAGCAAGCAAAATCGTCGATACCGTTACCAGACACGGCGTTAAGGTAAGCGGACCTATTCCTCTTCCCACAGAAAAGGAAGTCGTTACCATACTTCGTGCGGTACACAAATATAAGGACAGCAGAGAGCAGTTTGAGCTGAGAACTCACAAAAGACTCATCGACATTTACAATCCGTCCGCAAAAGCGGTCGAGGCGTTGATGAAACTGACGCTGCCCGCAGGCGTAGATATCAAAATCAAACTCTGATATCGCAAACAGACAAGACAACAATACGGTTCTGCGTTTCCCAAAAGCGCAGACGAAATAAATACGGAGGTGAACTTTATCTATGAATAAAGCAATCATTGGAAAGAAATTGGGTATGAGCCAAATCTTCACCGAGGACGGCACCGTAATACCGGTAACGGTAGTTGAGGCAGGTCCGTGCCCCGTAGTTCAGAAGAAGACTCAGGAAAAGGACGGTTACAGCGCACTTCAGGTAGCGTTCGGCGACATCAAGGCAAAGAACGTAACCAAACCCGTCAAAGGCCACTTCGAAAAGGCAGGCGTAGCTCCCAAAAGACATCTCAGAGAGATTAAAGTGGACAACGCTGACAGCGTAGAGGTAGGCAGCAACATTACCTGCGACGTGTTCGCAGTCGGCGACAAAGTCGACGTTGTGGGCATCTCCAAAGGTAAGGGCTTTACCGGTGCGATTAAGAGATGGAACCAGCACTGCGGACCTATGGCACACGGTTCCGGCTATCACAGAGGCGTTGGTTCTCTGAGCGCGAACTCGACTCCTTCGAGAGTTTTCAAGAACAAGAAGATGTCCGGACATTGGGGTAACGAAAAGGTTACCGTCCAGAATCTGACCGTCGTCAGAGTGGACAAAGAGCGCAACCTGCTGCTCATCAAGGGCGCGATTCCCGGTAATAAGGGCGGCATCGTTACCGTGAAGACCAGCTACAAGGCACAATAAGGAGAATCGAAATGAAAGTAGACGTTTTTGATATAAGTGCGAAGAAAGTGGGCACGATGGAGCTGTCCGACGCGGTATTCGCTCAGGAATACAACGAGCCGCTCGTACACCAGGTAGTCGTCGCTCAGATGGCAAACAAGAGACAGGGCAACAAGAGCACCCTTACCCGCAGCGAAGTCAGAGGCGGCGGTATCAAGCCGTGGAGACAGAAGGGTACCGGTCGTGCGAGACAGGGTTCCATCAGAAGTCCTCAGTGGACGGGCGGCGGCGTAGTTTTCGCTCCCAAGCAGAGAGATTTCTCTCAGAAGATCAATAAGAAGATGAAGTTTGCGGCAACCATCAGCGCGCTGAGCGCAAAAGTAGCGGACGGCGATTTCATCGTTCTGGACGAGCTCAAGCTCAAGGAAGCAAAGACGAAGCTGATGGCTGCTGTTCTGAAAAACTTCGGTATCGAAAGCAGAGTTCTTCTTATCGTTTCCGAAAGCGACGAAACCGTTTTGAGAGCAAGCGCGAATATCGCTAACCTCACGGTCATCAACGCGGACCTCGTCAACGTATACGACTTAGCGGCAAACGCTAAATGCATCGTTACCAAAGCGGCGGTCGAAAAGCTCGAAAAGGCTTACAACTTAGAGGAGGTAGCCGAGTAATGAACAAGTACGACATTATCATCAGCCCGCTCATGAGCGAAAAGAGCTTCGACGGCATCCAGTCCAAGAAGTACACGTTCAAAGTTGACAAAAGGGCGACTAAAACGCAGATAAAGGTAGCAATCGAGGATATCTTCGGCGTCAAGGTTGAAAAGGTAAACACCTCCAACTACGACGGCAAGACCAAGAGAATGGGCAGAAACGAGGGTAAAACCGCGGCTTTCAAGAAAGCGATCGTTCAGCTCAAAGCAGACAGCAAACCCATCGAGTTCTTCGAGAGTTTGACCTGATAGGAGGACTAAGGATATGATAAAGAGATACAAACCTACTTCTCCCGCACGCCGTTTCATGACGACCTCCGCTTTCAGCGAGATCACGACGACGACCCCCGAAAGAAGCTTGCTCGAAAGCAAGAACAAGACGGGCGGCAGAAACGCAAGCGGCAGGATCACGGTAAGACATATCGGCGGCGGAAACCGCAACAAATACCGTATCATCGACTTCAAGCGCAATAAGGACAACGTACCCGCAAAGGTCGCTTCCATCGAATACGATCCCAACCGCAGCGCAAACATCGCGCTCCTTCACTACGCGGACGGCGAAAAGAGATACATTCTCGCTCCCGTCGGACTCAACAAGGGCGACGTCGTAGTCAGCGGCGAGAACGCGGACATCAAGACGGGCAACAGTCTTCCCCTTGAGAAGATCCCCGTAGGTACGATGATACACAACATCGAGATGCACCCCGGCAAGGGCGGTCAGATCGCGAGAGCGGCGGGCAACGCAGCGCAGCTCATGGCGAAAGAAGGCAAGTACGCGATACTCCGTATGCCCAGCGGCGAGATGAGATACATCCCCATCAAGTGCAAGGCAACGATCGGTCAGGTCGGCAATCTCGACCACGAAATCGTCAGCATCGGTAAAGCGGGACGCAAACGTCATATGGGCGTCAAGCCGACCGTAAGAGGTGTGGTCATGAACCCCTGCGACCACCCGCACGGCGGTGGTGAAGGCAAGTCGCCTATCGGTATGCCCAGTCCTGTTACCCCGTGGGGCGTTCCCACTCTGGGTTACAAGACCAGAAAGAAGAACAAGAGCAACAAGTTCATAATCAAGCGTATCAACTAACGGAGGATTGAAAGATGAGTAGATCGGTAAAGAAAGGACCTTTCGTAGAAGAAAGGCTTATCAAAAGAATCGTCGCAATGAACGAGAAGAACGAGAAAAAGGTCGTCAAGACCTGGTCCCGCGCTTCCACGATCTTCCCCGATATGGTTGGTCACACGATTGCGGTTCACGACGGCAGAAAACACGTTCCCGTATACGTTACGGAAGATATGGTAGGTTGCAAGCTGGGCGAGTTCGCTCCGACCCGTACGTTCAAGGGTCACGCCGGCGAGAAGACCACCGGAAAGAAGTAAGAGGAGGCAGACAGAAATGGCAAAAAGAATAAGAGAAAAAGCTGCTACCCGTCAGGAAAACGCGGACAAGCGTCCCAGAGCGGTTGCGAAGTACGTCAGAATTTCTCCCGACAAGGTAAGAATAGTTCTCGACATTATCCGCGGCGCGAAATATACGGATGCGGTCGCTATCCTCAAGAATACGCAGAAAGCGGCGTGCGAGCCCCTTCTCAAGGTACTCAATTCCGCGGCTGCAAACGCAGAGAACAACCTCAGCCTCAGCAAGAGCGACCTTTACGTCGCAGAGTGCTATGCAAACGCAGGTCCGATACTCAAGAGAATCAGACCCAGAGCTAAGGGCAGCGCTGCAAGAATCAACAAACGCACAAGCCACATCACCGTCGTTCTCGACGTGAAGGCAGAATAATACAGGAGGTCAACAACATGGGTCAGAAAGTCAGTCCTAACGGGATGAGAGTAGGCGTAATCAAAGACTGGGAAGCTCAATGGTTCGCAGACAAGAAGAACTTCGGCGATTATCTCATCGAAGACAACAAGATAAGAAACTTCATCAAGAAGAAGTATTACACATGTTCAATCTCCAAGGTTACGATTTCGAGAGTATGCTCTTCTAAGACAGAAATCATCACCGTCAACATCTATACCGGCAAGCCCGGCGTGCTTATCGGCAAGCAGGGTACGGGCGTAGAGCAGATAGTGAAAGAGCTCAACTCCGTCGTAAAAGGCAATGAAATCAACGTAAACGTATACGAGGTAAAAAGACCTGACACAGACGCTCAGCTCGTTGCTGAAAGCATCGCGGCACAGCTTGAAAAGCGTATGTCTTACAAGCGCGTTATGAAACAGGCTATCACTCGCGCAATCAAGGCGGGTGCAAAGGGTGTCAAGGCTATGGCGTCCGGCAGACTCGACGGCGTTGAAATCGCAAAGAGCGAACAGTATCATGAGGGTTCAATTCCTCTTCAGACTCTGAGAGCAGACATCGATTACGGCTTTGCGGAGGCTCACACCACCTTCGGTATCATCGGTATCAAGGTATGGATTTACAAAGGCGAGGTCATTGGTAAGACCGGCGCGGGAAATAACGAAGGAGGTAACGCGTAATGTTAATGCCTAAAAGAGTGAAAAGACGTCGCGTACACCGCGGCAGACTCAGCGGTAAGGCTAACAAGGGTAACAAAATCGCTTACGGCGAATACGGACTCGTAGCCCTTGAGCCCAGCTGGATTACCTCCAACCAGATAGAGGCGGCGCGTATCGCGATGACGAGATACATCAAGAGAGGCGGTCAGGTGTGGATAGACATATTCCCCCACAAACCTGTAACCAAAAAGCCCGCTGAAACCAGGATGGGTAGCGGTAAAGGTAGCGTAGAATACTGGGTAGCGGTCGTCAAACCGGGCAGAGTAATGTTCGAAATGGCGGGCGTAACAGAAGAAATCGCGAGAGAGGCTCTGCGCCTTGCATCGCACAAACTCCCGATAAAGTGCAAATTCGTCAAGAAAGGCGAAGAAAGCGGAGAAGAGGTGAACGAAGATGAAAGCAAGTAATTTTATGGAAATGACCAACGAAGAGCTCCAGGTTAAGCTCGTCAGCCTCAAGCAGGATTTGCTCAACCTTCGTTTTAAACACAAATCCGGCAACCTTGAGAACAACAGTCAAATCAGGACGTGCAGAAAGGACATTGCTAAGTGCATGACGATAATCCGTCAGAGAGAACTGGGCATATCCGCTGAGCCGACCAAGACCAAGTCCAAGAAGGCGGCTAAGTGAGGAGGACAAACGACATGGAAAGAAATTTGAGAAAAAGCAGAGTCGGCATAGTAGTAAGCGACAAGATGGACAAGACGGTCGTCGTGACTATCAGAGAGCGTGTTAAGCATCCTCTTTACGGCAAAATCGTCAACAGAACGAAAAAGCTCAAGGCTCACGACGAAGACAACACCTGCGGTATCGGCGACAAGGTTCTCGTAGCTGAAACCAGACCTATCAGCAAAGATAAGTGCTGGAGAGTCGTCGAAATCATCGAAAAGGCGAAGTAATAGGAGGCACCACAATGATACAACCGGAAAGCAGATTAAACGTAGCGGACAACTCCGGAGCTAAGGAAATCAAGTGCATCAGAGTACTGGGCGGTTCTTTCCGCAGAAGCGGAAACATCGGCGACGTTATCGTCGCGGCAGTACAGAGCGCGATTCCCGGAGGCACCGTTAAGAAAGGCGAAGTGGTAAAGGCGGTTATCGTCAGAACGAGCAAGGGCGTCAGAAGAAAGGACGGTTCTTACATCAGATTCGACGACAACGCAGCGGTTATAATCGACAATCAAAAGCAACCCAGAGGTACGCGTATCTTCGGACCTATCGCGAGAGAGCTGCGTGATAAGAACTACATGAAGATTATCTCCCTCGCACCTGAGGTTATTTGAGGAGGACAGCGAAATGAGTATGAACGTAAAAAAAGGCGACGCGGTAAAGATTATCGCGGGTTGCGACAAGGGCAAGACCGGTCAGATTGACAAGGTCGACACCAAGTCCGGCAGAGTCGTCGTCAAAGGCGAAGGACTCAAGACCGAGAAACATTTCGTCAAGCCGCGCAACGCACAGGAAAAGGGCGGTATCGTCGAGAGAGAAAGAGCTATCGACGCATCCAACGTGATGGTTATCTGCCCCGTTTGCGGCAAGACGACCAGAGTTGCTCACAAGGTCGAAACCGGAGAAGACGGAAAGGTTGTCAAAGAGCGCGTTTGCAAGAAGTGCGGCGCGAGCCTTGACAACGTAAGCAAAGCAAAGGCAAAATCAACGGCTAAGAAAGGCGCGAAGACTGCAAAGAAAGCGGCCAAGAAAGCCGAGAATAACTGACGGAGGACAAGGCTGTGGCAGAAGAAAAAAGAGTTTACAGAATTGCAGAGCTTTACAAGAAAGAGGTAGTACCCGCTCTTGAAAAGAAATTTGCATACAAAAACATCAACGAAGTTCCCCGTCTTGACAAAATCGTCCTCAACATGGGACTCGGCGACGTCAAGGACAACAGCAAGAGCCTCCAGCTGGCAGTAGAAGAGCTCAAGGCTATCGCAGGTCAGGCACCCGTTCTGACTAAGGCGAAGAAGAGCGTCGCAAACTTCAAGGTCAGAGAGGGCATGGTTATCGGTGCCAAAGTTACGCTGAGAGGCGCGAAGATGTACGACTTTATGGATAAGCTCATCTCCGTCGCGCTCCCCAGAGTAAGGGACTTCAAGGGCGTTCCCGCAGATTCGTTCGACGGACGCGGCAACTACGCTATGGGCGTTAAGGAACAGCTGATTTTCCCCGAAATTCAGTACGACAAAATCGAAAAAATCAGAGGATTCGACGTTTGTTTCGTAACGACCGCAAAGACGGATGCAGAGGCTAAAGAGCTTTTGACTCTTCTCGGCATACCCTTTGTAAAGTAAGGAGGACACGATAATGGCAAAGAAAGCTATGATAAACAAGCAGCAGAAAGCTCCCAAATTCTCGACCAGAGCATACACGAGATGCAAGATTTGCGGCAGACCGCACGCAGTGTTGAGAAAGTACGGAATTTGCAGAATTTGCTTTAGGGAACTCGCATACAAGGGCGAAATTCCCGGAGTTAAGAAATCCAGCTGGTAATCGGAGGAATACAGACTATGATGATAACTGATCCTATCGCAGACATGCTCACTCGTATCCGCAACGGACTCGTTGCAAGACACGACAGCGTCGAAGTTCCCTATTCCAAAATCAAGAAGTCTATCGCTGACATCCTGGTCAAGGAAGGATACCTCGAGAGCGTTGAGCTTGTAGAAAGCGGTGTTCAAAGTGTTATGAAAGTAAATCTTAAATACGGCGCGAAGAAAGAACGCGCAATCACCGGTATCAAGAGAATATCCAAGCCCGGTCTGCGCGTATATGCGTCTTCTGACAAACTTCCCAAAGTTCTGGGCGGTTTGGGTATAGCAATCGTTTCCACTTCCAAGGGCGTTATGACCGATAAGGAAGCGAGAGCTCAACACGTCGGCGGCGAAGTGCTGGCGTACATCTGGTAAGGAGGAATAAGATATGTCAAGAATAGGTAGACTTCCCGTCGTTATTCCTCAGGGCGTTGAGGTAAACGTTTCTCCCGAGAACGTCGTTACCGTAAAAGGTCCCAAGGGTACGCTGACGAGAGAAATTGACAAGTGCATAACCGTAAAGGTAGACAACGGTCACGTTCTCTGCACCAGAAACAGCGACGAAAAAGAAATCAAATCCAAGCACGGTCTTTACCGTAAGCTCATCGCGAACATGGTCGAGGGCGTTACCAAAGGATTCCAGAAGGGTCTTGTGGTCAACGGCGTCGGTTACAGAGTCGTGAAACAGGGCAACAAGGTCGTACTGAACATAGGATACTCTCATAGTATCGAAGTCGCAGAAACCGAAGGCATTAAACTTGAAGTTCCTTCCGAAAAAGATATTATCGTCAAGGGTATCGACAACGAAAAGGTCGGTCAGACGGCTGCAAACATCAGGTCGCTGCGTAAACCTGACCCCTATCATGCGTACGGTATCCGTTACAGCGACGAGGTAATCGCACGTAAGGAAGGCAAGAAAGGTACGAAGTAATAAGGAGTAGGATATGATAAAGAATATTGATAAAAACGCTATCAGACAGAAAAGACACAAGAGAATCCGCGCCAAAATCAGCGGCACTGCGGAAAGACCGCGTTTCAACGTGTACAGAAGCACGAACAATATCTCCGTACAGATTATCGACGACGTAAAGGGCAACACCCTCGTTTCCTGCTCCACCCTGGACAAGGACGTAGTCAAAGCAGTAGCAGAGATGACCAAGTGCGAGGCGGCTAAGTACGTCGGCGGCAAGGTAGCTGAAAAGGCTATGGCAGCAGGCATTACTGAGGTCGTATTCGACAGAGGCGGTTACCTCTATACGGGACGCGTCAAGATGGTTGCGGACGGCGCAAGAGAAGCCGGACTCAAATTCTAATCGGAGGAACGAACATGGCTAAGAAAGAGAATAAATTCCAGAATAGCGAAAGAGATGAAATGCTCAACAAGCTTATCGCGGTCAGACGCGTTACCAAGGTTGTAAAGGGCGGCAGAACGATGCGTCTTGCGGCTCTCATGGTAGTCGGCGACGGCAAGGGTATGCTGGGTATCGGTACCGGTAAGGCTGCTGAAATCCCGGAGGCAATCCGTAAAGCTACCGCTGACGCAAAGCGCAACATGGTACAGGTTTCACTCGTCGGCACCACGATTCCTCACGAGGCAATCGGTGAGTTCGGCAGTGCGAAAGTCGTAATCATGCCGGCAAGCGAAGGTACCGGTGTTATCGCGGGCGGTCCCGTCCGTGCTATCCTTGAGGTATCCGGCATAAAGGACATCCGCACGAAATCTCTGGGCAGCAACAACCCCATCAACTGCGTAAAGGCAACGATGGACGCGCTCAGAAAACTCAGAACGGTTGAACAGGTTGCAGTTCTGCGCGGCAAGACCGTTGAAGAAATTTTGGGCTGAGGAGGGTAAAAAGATGGCAAATATCAAAGTAACTCTCGTAAAGAGCACTATAAGCTGCACTAAAAAGCAAAAGGCTACCGTAGAGGCACTCGGACTCAAGAAAGTCGGAACCTCCAACGTAGTTCCCGACAACGACTGCACGAAAGGCATGATTAAAGTAGTCAGCCACCTCGTAAAAGTCGAAGAGGCATAAGGAGAGAGGCTATGAAATTACATGACATGGCACCCGCACAGGGAGCAAAGAAAGAGTCCAGAAGACTTGGCAGAGGTATCGGTTCCGGTTTGGGCAAGACCTCCGGTAAAGGTCATAAAGGACAGTGGGCGAGAAGCGGCGGCGGCGTAAGACCCGGTTTTGAAGGCGGTCAGATGCCCCTCGTCAGAAGAATCCCCAAAAGAGGTTTCAACAACTACTTCAAGAAACAGTATTCAATCGTAAACGTATGCGATTTGGAGAAGTTTAACGACGGCGACGTTATCGACGCAACCGTACTTCTTTCAAACGGCGTACTCAGCAAGGTTGAGGCGTACGGAGTAAAAGTACTGGGCAAAGGCGAGCTGACCAAAAAGCTCACCGTCCGCGCAAACAAATTCACAAAGTCGGCTGCGGAAATAATTGAAAAAGCAGGTGGCAAAGTAGAGGTGCTATAATGTGGCAAACGCTGGTTAACGCTTTCAAAGACAGAAGTTTAAGGATAAAGATATTCATTACGCTGGGACTTCTCCTGGTGTACAGAATAGGTTGCTATATCCCCGTTCCCGGACTGGATTTCAATTCAGTCCAGACAGCCGTGACAGGCAACAACAACACGTTGTTGCAAATCATGAACGTCGTATCGGGCGGTTCGCTCGGAAGCGGTACGTTGTTTGCACTAGGCATCTTGCCGTTCATCAACAGTTTCATTATCATGCAGCTGTTGACTCTGATAATCCCCCCGCTCGAAAAACTGAGTAAAGAGGGCGGAAACGAAGGTCGCGCAAAGATAACCCAGATTACGAGATACGTTGCTATCGTGCTTGCAATCGTGCAGGGAATAGGTATTGTCGTTACCTTCCACAACTCGGGCGCGATTGAGCCCACTTTCGGCAGTGAGGCGGTAAGCGGCGCGATAATCATATTGCTGCTGACTGCAGGTTCCACTTTCGTAATGTGGCTCAGCGAAAGAATAACCGAATACGGTATCGGCAACGGTTCTTCTATGATAATCTTTATCGGTATCGTTTCCTCTCTCGCGACGTCGCTTATCAGTGCGTTCAGCACTCTCGGCGACCAGCCCGACAATATCTGGTATATCCTCGGATATCTGCTCCTCGTACTCGTAATGTTCCTGCTCATCGTATTTATCGACGGCAGCGAACGCAGAATCAAAGTAAATTACGCTAAACAGGTAAAGGGCAACAAGATGTACGGCGGTCAGTCCACCTACATCCCGATGAAAGTCAACGGTAGCGGCGTTATGCCTATCATCTTCGCGTCGGCGTTCCTGATGTTCCCGCAGATGATACTTTCGTTCTTCCCGTCGGACAACGCAGTCGTTTTGTTCTACGCGAAGTACCTGGGCCCCAACAGCCCCGTACCGGTAGTTTACTACCTGTTCACGTTCATCTTCATCATATTCTTCGCTTACTTCTATGCGCAGATTCAGTTCAACCCTGTTGACGTAGCGAGAAATCTGCAGAAGTACGGCGGCACGATACAGGGCGTCAGACCCGGTAAGCCGACAAGCGAATATCTTGCGAAAATCAACAGCCGTATAACGCTGTTCGGCGCGCTCTTCCTGGCGTTCGTCGCGATTGTTCCGACTTTCGGATTCAACGCTCTCGGACAGCCGATAGGCATGACCAACGCGTTCAGCGCAACAGGTATGCTGATTATAGTAAGCGTCGCGCTCGAACTCGACAAGCAGCTCGAATCGCAGATTATGATGAAACACTACAAAGGATTTTTGATGTAATATGAAAAACCTCGTATTTCTGGGCGCGCCGGGCGCAGGCAAAGGCACGCAGGCAAAGAGAATATCTGAAAAGTACGGTATCCCTCACATCTCCACGGGAGATATACTCAGAGCGAATATAAAAGAGGGAACCGAACTGGGTAAGCTCGCTAAGAGCTATATCGACAAAGGATTGCTCGTTCCGGACGAGGTAATCATCAAAGTTATGGAGTCAAGACTCGCCGGGGAGGATTGCAAGAAAGGCTATCTCCTCGACGGTTTCCCCAGAACCATAGAGCAGGCGAAAGCCCTCGACAAAATCACGACTGTTTCGCTCGCAGTCAACATAGTGGTGGATAGCGACGCCGTAGTTGCCCGCATAGCAGGCAGACGCATGTGCGTGTGCGGCGAAAGCTATCACGTTTCCACTCATCCTTCCGACGTCTGCGACAAATGCGGCGCAAAGCTGTATCAAAGGGACGACGACAAGGAAGAAACCGTAAAATCCAGGCTTGAAGTTTACGAAAAGCAGACCGCGCCTCTCATAGAGTACTACACGGCAAAAGGTATACTCAAGGACGTTGACGGTATGAAAGACGTAAGCGAGGTAACAGAAGAAATCATAAAGGTAATCGATGGTAACTGTTAAAAGCGCGCAAGAAATAGAGCTGATGCGCAAGGCAAATCAGATTGTCAGGGATACTCTCAATCTTCTCGAAGAAAAGATTAAACCCGGCATGACGACAAAACAGCTTGACAAGATAGCGCACGATTACATCGTCGGTTGCAATGCGGTTCCCTCTTTTCTGGGTTACAGCGGTTACCCTGCGTCGATATGCGTATCTATTGATGAAGAAGTCGTACACGGCATACCTTCGCCAAAAAGATATATCGAAGAAGGGCAGATAGTCAGCGTCGACATCGGTTCGATTTACAAAGGTTACAACGGCGACGCCGCGAGGACCTTCGCAATCGGCAAGGTGTCAGAAGAAAAACAAAGACTGATAGACGTTACCAGACAAAGCTTTTTTGAAGGAGTCAAAATACTTAAAGAAGGCGTAAGACTGGGAGATTTGGGACACGCGATACAGACGTATGCCGAAAGCAACGGCTTTTCAGTAGTAAGAGCACTCGTAGGGCACGGTATAGGTACCGATATGCACGAAGACCCCGAGGTTCCAAATTACGGGAAAGCGGGGCACGGACTGAGGCTTAAAGCGAATATGACAATCGCGGTTGAGCCGATGATAAACGCAGGCACGTTCGACGTTGTGATGCTGAACGACGGGTGGACTGTCGTTACGGCAGACGGCAAGCCGTCGGCACATTACGAAAACACGCTTGCAATAACCCCGGACGGAGTGGACATCCTGTCGCTGTGATATGAAAGACAAAAACTTAAAGACGGGTGACGTCGCTATATCGAGAGCTGGTCACGACGAGGGAAGAGCTTATCTGGTAGTCAAAATAGTGGGCGAGGATTTTTGCCTCGTATCCGACGGAAGACTGAGAAAGCTGGACAATCCCAAACTCAAGAGATTCAAACATCTCGACAGAGCCGGCGAAAGGCAGGACCTTTCAAAGTCGCTCGAAGAAGGAAAACTTACAGACAAATCGCTTTGCGAAGAGTTGAAAAAATATCTGAAACAGGAGAGGTAACAATGTCGAAGGAAGATTGCATCGAAGCCGAAGGCGTAGTAATCGAAGTACTGCCCAATACGAATTTTAAAGTCAGGTTGACGAACAATCACGAGATTGTCGCATACCTGTCGGGCAAGCTCAGAAAGAACTATATCAAGATTCTCGAGGGCGACACCGTGAAAGTAGAATTAAGTCCCTACGATTTGACCAAAGGCCGTATCGTATGGCGCAACAAGAACTAAGTAAGAGAAATCGGAGGATAAAAAAATGAAAGTCAGACCTTCTGTTAAACCCATGTGCGACAAATGCAGAGTAATCAAGAGAGATGGAAAAATTATGGTTATCTGCTCAAAATACAAAAAGCACAAGCAAAGACAGGGCTAATTACTCTGAATAAAGAGAGAACGGAGGCTGCGTAGGAAGAAAAAATCTTTCTGCGCGCGTCTTTGTCTTAAAAAATAGTAAATTTTATTTGCTATTTAGATATTTGGTATGATATAATACCATAGCAAAAATATGATTATTCGTGAGGGGAGCGGCTGGACAAGTTTCGTCACACTTTCAATTAGACTTGTCTTCCTCAAATCGTCTAATATATTATAAACACTTTGGAGGTAGTTTAATGGCTCGTATTGCCGGCGTGGACTTACCGCGCGAAAAAAGAGTGGAAATCGGTCTTACCTATATCTACGGTATAGGCAGAGTTACATCCAACCTGGTTCTCAAAGCTACGGGTATCAATCCCGACACCAGAGTCAAGGATCTGACCGAAGACGAAGTTAGCAAAATACGTGAATACATCGACCACAACCTTACCGTTGAGGGCGAGTTGAAGCGTGAAGTTAAGCTCAACATCAAAAGACTTACTGAAATCGGTTGCTACAGAGGTATCCGTCACCGCAAGGGTCTGCCCGTAAGAGGTCAGAATACCAAGCAGAACGCTCGTACCCGCAAAGGACCGAAGAAGACGGTCAGCCGCAGCAAGAAGAAGTAAGGAGGTAAAGAAAAATGGCAGTTGCTAAAAAGGCCGCTACTAAAAAGCGTGCCGTCAACAAGCGTCGTGTAGAAAAGGGCGCAGCACATATTCATGCTTCCTTCAACAACACGATTGTTACAATCACGGACCTTCAGGGAAACGCTATTTCCTGGTCCAGCAGTGGTAAACTCAATCTGAGAGGCTCCAAAAAGTCCACCGCTTTCGCAGCGCAGATGGTCAGTGAGGATGCCGCTAAAGTCGCTTACGACAGTGGTCTTCGCAGCGTAGAAGTTTACGTTAAAGGTCCGGGTACCGGCCGCGAATCCGCTATCAGAGCGCTCCAGGTCGCAGGACTGGAAGTAACGATGATAAAAGACGTTTCTCCCATCCCGCACAACGGATGCCGTCCGCCCAAGCGCAGAAGGCTGTAATCAGGAGGTACAAACAACATGGCTAAATATACAGGACCCGATTGTCGTCAGTGCAGACGCGAGGGCGTAAAATTGTTCCTCAAGGGCGCAAAGTGCGTTTCAGAGAAATGCCCGCTTGCTAAGCGTCCCACCGCTCCCGGTCAGCACGGCACCGCGAGAAAGAAGGCTTCAGGCTATTCTATTCAGCTCAGGGAGAAACAGAAGACAAAGAGAATATACGGACTTTGCGAGAAACAGTTCAAGGGATACTTCGACAAGGCTGAAACCATGAGAGGCATCACCGGTGAAAACATGCTTATCCTTCTCGAAAGAAGACTTGACAACGTTGTATTCCGCCTCAGCCTTGCGTCCAGCAGAGCGCAGGCAAGACAGATTGTCAACCACGGTCTTATCACCGTTAACGGCGAAAACGTAAATATTCCTTCTTTCCTCGTAAAGAAAGGCGACGTAATCGCAGTTAAGGAAAACAAGAAAGACAAAAAGATTTTTGAAGAGCTCAAAGCGGCAAATTCCATCGGACTTCCCAAGTGGCTTGAGTTTGACAACGCGACCCTGACAGGAAAAGTTGTCGAGCTGCCCGAAAGAAGTGACGTTGAACAGAAAATCGAAGAGCATCTTATCGTCGAGTTGTATTCCAAATAATCGACGGCGCATAGCAGGAGGTA
>CALWHB010000011.1 GCA_944380275.1 uncultured Christensenellaceae bacterium
ATATCTTCGTCTGCGGAAACTACTTTATCGTCGATTGCATGCCCTGCCCAAATTCTCTCGTTCTTAAAGATATCCGGTTTAAACTCATCGGCATCTGTGTCAAGAAAATATCCCATAAGCGGAACAGCCGCAGCGTAAAAACCCGGATTGTTGTATAAAGAATACCACACGCACGCACCGCCGTAAGAAATACCTGTAACGTATATCCTGTCAGAATCGACGGGATAAGATTTTGCCAGATTTTCAATAAGCGACCTTATCGACCTCGTATAAACGTTGATGGTGCTTGGATTGTTTTCAGTAAAATTGCCGCATTGAGGCAATAAGACAAAACAATCCTCCTTGAGATTTATCCCGACTGTTCTGAATTCTGCAAGCTGTTTAAAATTGTCTTCTCCCGATGCTCCCGCGCCGTGCAGATATACAAGCAGCGGCTTTTTGCCTTTTCCTTTACACTCTTTGAATCTGAAAGGCAGCTCAATACCCTCGACGGTATCAAAATAAGAAAATTTTTTATATGAAGGCATGAAAGAACTTTTGCGTACTATCGTGTTCTCAACGTAATTTTCTTTTATTTCCTTCGCTTTGAGTGCGTATCTTTTTCTTTCGGCGTTCTGCAATAAGACGGCTTTCCTGAAACGGGAAAGAGGCATTATGCCGTATTCAGAATAACTTCCGTCCGTATAGTTTATTATGTAAACAATCCCGTTTTCGTCGACCGCGCTTGCATAAAACCATTTTAAAATTTTATCCCCTGCTGCATACTGAGGATTATCCTTATGAAATTGTTGCAAAAGCAGACCATAAATATCCTCTTTGTCCTTATCTTCGAAGGCGGCAAAGGACCAATATTCATGCTCTTCATACAGATAGTTTTTAAAAAGTTCTTTATCTTTTACAGCAATACAGTATTTCATTTTTGCTCCATTAAATACATATTACCTACACAGGCAGGAAAATTATACTCTTTTCTTAATATCATCCAGTATCGTTATCATAGACAGCGTATCAAGTTTGCAATACTCCCACAGTGCGGCTCTTTTCGCCTTCTTCTGCTCTTCGGGCATATATGGCAGCATCAGATAAGTCGCCATCGCATCCGCACCGTTATGCACAGCCCCTACTTCGTATCCGTGCGCTCCGTCAGGGTCAACGCATCTGTATATAGTCTTCAGAGAACGCGACCCGAGCGATTCCCCGTAATATACGGTATCGTTTGAGAAAACCGCGCCTATATCTCTGACATTGTTGCGCGCCGTGCTGAGTTTAGCGCGTACGTGCGGAAACATCTGCGCAAGCTGTCCCAGCACTTTGCACTCAAGAAATTTGCCGAAGGCGAGTATGCAGGAATTCTGAGGTATCTCTTTTGCGAGCCTGTTTGCTATAATCTCTCTTGCGTCCTCTCCCTCTTTTGCAATATATCCGTAATGCACGGGTGCGTCGCCCTCTTTTTCTATCACGTGCAGAGAATACTGAAACGCCACCGTTTCAAGAGGTCTTGTCCCTCTGTATCTGGGAATAGCAGACTGGAGCGACTCAAAGTCAAGAAAACACATGGGGTACCACAAACCGCCGAGGAATTTAGACAGTGAGTTTTTATCAACATAAACCGCCTTTTCGTCGTACGCCTTTATAATCCCCGCCGCCTTAGGTTTTAGCAAAGGAGCCTCAGCTCTTAAATCGTCAAAAGAAATCTTTCCTTCTGAATACAGCCTGTATCTGGTTGCAGCGTCCACTCCGTGAACGGTGAAAAGCGACGGCTTGTCCAGCCACCCTCCGAAACACGCGCTGAAATATTCGCACCCGAACTGCCTTTCGCAATTTGCGCACAATACAGCGTCAGGCATATCGTTTTTCTGCACGAAGGCAGCAAGTTCCTCACAGTTTTTCTCTACTTTTTCAGAATACTTCCTCACTCTTTTCGTCAGGTCTATTTTGCGTAGCAAAGCGGATTCTTTGAGCTGTTTTCCAAGCGTATAATGCGGGTCGACTACTATAAGGGAAATCTTTGCCACTCTGATTGAGCAAAGCTTTGCCACGTGTGCGAGATATGCAAGCTCTCTGATATAGTTTTCTGAAGGTGCGGTCGCGCATTTTACCACATAAAAATTTACGCCGTCATCCGTCGGGACGGCAATATCGAAATCGGTGCAGAAAATTTTTGACAGAAGTATGCCGCCGTACACCGTCCTGCCCTCTTCAAGCAATTTTGCCGTTTTATCAGAAAGCGCGGTAAGTTGTACATACGTATCGGCACTTCCCCCTGCCTCTTCTCCACCCGGAAAAAGTGCGCGGGAAAGGAGCGCAAGTTCTCTCGTTTCCTGCCTCCTCTGTTGCACGGTAAGGCTGAGTTTTGCCGCGCCCGGGTCGTTTGCCTCATACCTTGCAGCTCTTTTGCATCGCGTATATTTTACGTATAATCTCTTTGTAATTATGCCCTTTATTGCCATATTTACAGTATACCATACGACGCGCGTTTTTACAACTTTTAAGATACGCGCCTTTGATTGGAAATAAATAATATAATATCTATTTTCACATATAATATAACGTTGAATTTTTTATTTATTAACTTTTGGTATTGACAGAGTGTAATCGCTTTGATACTATAAAACTATAAAAGATAAGGAGGAATTCTTTTATGGCAAAAGACATTGAACAGACCAGGTCTAAATTCGACGGAGGCGTCCTGGGCTATATAGGTACAAACCTTCTGGTATTGCTCATTTCGATATGCACTCTGTTTATCGGCTACCCCTGGGCGGCATGCCTTTACTACAAATGGGAAACAAAACACACTACCATTGATGACAGAGCTCTTGTTTTCGACGGTACCGGCGCGCAACTATTTGGCTCTTACATCAAATGGTTCCTGCTTTGTATAATCACGATAGGCATATACACCCTGTGGCTGCCCGTCAAAATGACTGCATGGAAGGTAAAACACACTCACTTTGCAGATTGATTTTGTAAAAAGAAAACATCTCAACGCTCTTGAATATCAAGGGCGTTTTTTGTTCTCTTTAATCGACAATTATTGTTTCTTAACCCGCCCGTCGCAATGACAAATCCGCGGCGCACACCTATAACAATGCAAAAAAACCGCAGATTGTCGCCAAAATAATACACCGACATCCCAATAATAACGATATAGTTTATTTTTAAAATCTTTATTTATATTATTGACATCCTTAAATCTGTATGTTATAATCAAATCATCAAACGACGGAGGCGATTACCGATAGTCGAGGTTCACGGCCTCACGAAATACCCCTTCCCCGTTCAGGAAGGGGTATTTGTTTATAGGCTCTCCGCATTACAGTTTTATTATTCTGAAAGCGTTTTTCTCTTATGAAAATCCTCTTTTAATCCTCTTTGCCGCTACTTAATTTTATAAGCAACGGTCTTTCGTATTTCTTTGTAAAAATCGTGCGTGCATCGGGGCTGTGCAGTATCAGATACCTTTGCCCGTTATAATCGTCAAATATCATACCGTGTCCGCCGTCCGCCGTATATACAGCCCCTTCCTGAATCCATTTTCCGTCCACTCTCCCGTTCTCCGAACGCGCCACGAGCTGAACGTATTTTCTGTCTGCGGTTCTCGTCGACCACAGCAATTTTCTCTTTCCGTCCTCAAAAAAGCAGAACGGACCGTCTGTAATTTTCTGTCTTGTTCTTGCAGGAGAATACACGTTGTCGGACGCCCTGAAAAGAAGTACGTCGCTCTCTTTTTGCGTCCCAGAAAGGTCGGGGTTCAGCCTTACAGCTCTTATTTCTCCGTCGCCGCACTCAATATATTCTTTGCAATAAATACACCAGTACTCCCCGTCCTGTTCTGCCAGAGTGCCGTCCAGACACGACAATCCTTCGGGAGTCAGCCTTACGGCGTCTTTGTAAATCCCGTCAACTTCGTCGCATACGAACATATACGTTCCCCTTTTTCCGCCTTTGGGAGTCAGAGTAACGAGCAGCCTGTACTTTCCTTCCGCAAAGTGGATTTCAGGAGCCCAGAAGTCTGCATACTCAACATCCTGTTCCTTCTTTTCAAGCACGGTAAAAGGCCCCATCCAGGTCTTCAGGTCGCAAGACTTATATATTACAGTGCCGTAACTGTCGTTGAAATTGTAATGATAAATCGTTCCCGCCATAACGTAACCGCCTTTTCCGTCCTTTATCACAAACGGGTCGCGCACGGTTATATCGTCAAACGTCAGCCCTTCTCTGTAAGGCAACGGCCACTCAAGACGTTTTCCGCCTATGTATTTCCTGAGTTTTTTCAAAAGTCCCATAAAAACCTCTTATAAATAAAGCGTATTCTTGGTTTTAGTGCAAAGACATTATACATTATCTCAAAACAACCTTTGTTTTGCAATATTTTTACAATCGTTATTTTAAAGCGATTTGGCGGCATCACCTTAAATTTGTTGCTCAAAGTACCGACGTGTTATTTCTGTCAGATATAAATGCTGTTTAAAGGCGCAAAGTATGCAGTATATAAAAACAAATTTTTGCAAATATATCTATTGCGGTCGGTTTCTATACCATTACGGTTTGTTTGCTGTAAAATCGGGCATTGACCAGCAAAGCTTAAAATTTTATAATATTATAGTAAGCTGATGCGAAAGGAGGCTAAAGCGGTGAAAATCGTAAACATCAATAAAGACTGGGAATTTGAAAAAGAGGGAGAAAAATCACGTGTTTCTCTGCCTCATACATGGAACGGACTTGACGGTCAGAACGGCGCAAACGGCTACTACCAGGGCAAATGCGTATACCGCAAAACTCTGCCCGGAGAAAAGAAAATCTGCTATATAGAATTCAACGGCGCAAACAGCGTCGCCGAAGTTTCTGTAAACGGGAAAAAGGTCGGAGAACACAAAGGCGGTTATTCTATGTTCCGTTTCAGAATAGACCCCTTTCTTGACAAGGAAGAAAATCTGCTTGAAGTATCGGTAGACAACACCGTAATTCCTGAAGTATTTCCGACTTCTGCCGACTTTACGTTTTACGGCGGGCTTTACCGCGACGTCAATCTTATATACGCAGGAGAAACGCGTTTTTCTCTCGACGACGGCAGCAGATACGCTGTACGCGCCGTACCCGCAAGACAAGGCGACAGCTGGGTGATTGACGTAAAGACATCTATAAGCGGCGCAAACGCAGATACGGTTTGCCTATACGAACTCAAAGACGCTGACGGAATAACCGTGGCGCGTTCTACCCGTCCCTCGGACAATCCTGACGATATTCTTTCAATCTCATCTCCCCACCTGTGGAACGGCGTCAAAGACCCTTATCTTTACACTCTGCGCTGCACACTCGTAAAGAACGCGAAGGAAATTGACGAAAGAGAGATAAACGTAGGTTTCAGAGAAATAGAATTTGACAGCGAAAAAGGCTGTTTTCTCAACGGCGAACACATAAAGCTCAAAGGCGTATCCAGACATCAGGACAGAGAAAATCTGGGCAATGCGCTGACTTTGAAAGAACACGAAGAGGACATAAACCTTATTCTCGAAGTGGGCGCAAACTCAGTGCGCCTCGCGCACTATCAGCAGGCTGAAGAATTTTACACGCTCTGCGACAAAAAAGGTTTGCTCGTATGGGCAGAAGTCCCCGTGATAACGATATATTCCAAAGCGCGTCAGCAAAATGCGGAAGAACAACTCACTTCTCTTATAAAACAGAATATCAATCATCCTTCGATTTTCTGCTGGGGTATAGAAAACGAAATCACGCTTTCGGGCGAACGCAATAAAAAACTCGTTGCCGGACTTAACAGACTAAACGATATCGCACACTCTCTCGACCCGTCAAGACCTACCGCCTGCGCTCAGGTCGCAATGGCAAAACCCGACTCTTTGCTGAACAGACTCACGGACATACTGGGTTATAATCATTACTTCGGCTGGTATATGCAGACAGTGAACGCTCTGGATAAATGGCTGGACGATTTCCACAAAACAAATCCCTCTGTCAAACTATGCCTTTCAGAATACGGCGCAGAGGCAGTTATTGGTTATTACAGCGAAAATCCTGTGCAGGGCGACTATTCTGAAGGATACCAGGCTCTTTATCACGAACACTATATCGACGCCGTCAACAAACGCGACTGGATGTGGGGTTCTTATGTGTGGAATATGTTCGACTTCGGCTCTGCGGCACGCAACGAAGGCGGCGTCCGCGGCAGAAACAACAAAGGGCTGGTTACGATTGACAGAAAAATCAAAAAAGACGCCTTTTATATGTACAAGGCGACGTGGAGCGACGAAAAATTTGTTTATATTACCGCAAAACGATACCCCGACAGAGTTGTCGGAACGACTAAAATAAAAGTTTATTCCAATCTCCCTGAAGTTACGCTCAAAGCGGACGGATACGAAAAAACGGTTAAGGCGGACAGAATTTTTGTCTTCGACGACGTACCCGTCAAAAAAGGCGACAATGACGTCGTTGTAATCGCCGGCAAATACAAAGATTCTTTTACCGTAAACGGGGTCGATAAACTTCCTGAAAGTTACGCGATAGGAAAAGGCGTTCCTATCCTTGTCAGAAACTGGTTCGGCACAGACGGAACGCTCAAGGACGACTGCCTTTCGGTAAACGACAGAGTGCGCGACCTGCTCGACAACGACGAGGCTCAGAGTATGCTGAAATTGGCTGCAGGCAATACCGTTAAAAAATGGTACGTTAAACTCCTGCGTCCGTTCAGAATCAGAACTCTGCTTAAAATCGCAGGTATAGACCCACAGATGACCGACATTATAAACGGATTTTTGCAGACAATAAAAAAACATTGAAATAAAGAGGGGAAATTATGACGGATACCGCAACAAACGCACGTCCTTTCGGAATACGAGATAAGATAGGTTACGCGCTGGGCGACTTTGCGTGCAACCTCAGTTTTACGCTGCTGTCCACCTATATGATGCTGTACTATATGCAATACATGCTGATAAAGGAAACCGACTGGGCGTGGATTATCATCGTGGGAAAACTGTGGGACGCAATAAACGACCCCATAATAGGCGGACTTACTGACAGAGTAAGAATAGGAAAAAGCAAATACAAGTCGTGGATTTCGATAGGTTCAATCGGTCTTGTCGTATGTACGACGATAGTCTTCCTGCCCGTACCGGGAGCAAGTTATGCTGTGAAAATTCTGCTGTGCTTGCTCTCGTATATGGTATGGTCTGTATTCTATACTATGGTAAACGTACCGTACGGCTCTCTCCACTCGGCAATAAGCGACGACCCCGTTCACCGTTCTTCTCTCTCGACTTTCAGAAGTATCGGTGCAGGCGTTTCGATGCTGATAATCATGCTGCTGCCTGCAGTCGTATACGACGAAAACGAAAATCTCAAAGGCGGTATGTTTATCTGGCTCGCGCTGGGATTTTCAATCGTCGCTTTCTTCGCTCTGATTGGCGTAAACAAGCTGACCACAGAACGTGTAAACGTAAACCAGCCCATTGAGAAGAAAAAACAGAACTACTTCCAGGTTCTGCTCGCATTTGCAAAAAACAGACCTATCTGGGCTCTTACGATAGCGTCTATGGCGCAGGCAATCTGTTTTGTGGGTGCAAACAGCATGAATCAGATTGTCTTCCAGTCCTACTTCCGCAATACCGATATTCTGACTGCCGTAACTATTGCCTCGTACGTACCGATGATAGTCGTGATGTTTATACTCAGCAAGCTTGTCAGCAGATTCGGAAAACGCAACTGCGTCCTTGTATCCTGCGCGATAAGTTTACTGGGCGCACTCGGCATGCTTGTATTCCCGTTCAGATATACCGAAGTCGGCGGCAGCGTGGACATACTTTCAATCGTGATGTGGACGCTCTTCCTGATGATTGCAAATATAGGCAACGGCTTGTTCGGCGTAATAGTATGGGCGATGGTTGTCGACTGTATCGATTATCAGAACCTCAGGACGGGACAGCGAGACGAAGGTTCTATATATTCTCTCTATTCCTTCTTCCGCAAACTCGCACAGGGCATAGGTTCTTCTCTCGTTGCGCTCGTACTCGCCGGACTCGGCTATCAGAAAGAACTCGGCTCTGCCCAGCCTCTCGACGTTGCGACCGACATAAAGACAGGATATGTGCTGTTCCTGCTGATAGGACTTGCGATAATGCTGCTTTCAATCCTCGTCGTATACAATATTAAAAAATCGGACGAACACCGCATACACGACGAGCTTTACAACAAGAATATCGCCTGCCCTGCTCTTGAAGGCGACGGCGCGCAGATTCCGGGAGAAGTCGCAGAGGCTGTCTTCCCCGACGTCGACAATCAGACAAATAACGGTATAACAAACACGGATAAAGAAATTTTTAATACAGACAGCAATCTCTGCAATCCAGAGGAGGATAAAAAAGACGACCGATGACAGACAGTTCTGAGCGCGGGCGGCGCGCGTACTCGACGGGTATATTTCTTGCGGTGCTTGCCGCCTCGCTGTACGCCCTCAACGCTCCTTTGTCCAAAATACTTCTTGAATACCTGCCGTCCGCGCTGACGGCGGGATTTCTGTACATAGGCGCAGGCATAGGCATGGGCGCAGTCGCCCTTATCAGAAAGGCTCGCGGCACGTCAGAATCCGAAAGCAGACTTACAAAAGCCGAATTGCCTTATACTGTCGCAATGGTCGTGCTGGACATTGCCGCGCCGATATTTCTAATGTACGGGCTGAAATCGACTTCTGCCGCAAGCGCGTCCCTTCTCAACAACTTTGAAATAGTTGCAACGGCAATCGTTGCTCTCGTCATATTTAAAGAGAAGATAAGCCCCAGGCTGTGGGCAGGCATTGCAGCGGTTACTGCGGCATGTATTTTACTTTCGTTTGAAAGTTTTTCAGGAGAAGTAAAGTTCTCTTACGGAGCGTTATTCGTACTTCTCGCCTGCGTATGCTGGGGTTTTGAAAACAACTGCACCCGCAAGATTTCTTCAAAAGACCCCATGCAGATTGTGCTTATAAAAGGCATCTTTTCAGGCACGTCGTCTGTAATCATCGGTTTATGCCTGGGAGAGAAGATAACCGAAGTATGGAGCGTCTTTGCCGTGCTTGCCGTCGGCTTTGTCGCTTACGGTCTGAGCATATTTTTCTACGTTCATGCGCAAAGAAAACTGGGGGCGGCAAGAACGGGCGCGTATTACGCGATATCTCCGTTTATAGGCACTCTCCTCTCTCTGATTATATTCAGGACTCTGCCTCATTACACTTTCATTATCGCGCTTGTCGTAATGCTCGCAGGCGCATGGCTATGCACTTCAGACACCCCGGTAATGCAGAGCATTAAAAACTTCTTTTGCAAAAAAGGAAAGCCTCGGCAGTCGGGATTTAACGACGTCAAACGTAAGATATCGCCGTCGGACGTTGACTACCCCCTCGCAGGAAACGGCGTTTCGGATAAAGCGTGTACAAATGACCTGTCTTCAGGTTCAAGCGACATAAGCAAAGACAAAATTCCCCTACCGCAACAAAACGAAACGCGTTTTGCCGTCAGCAACGACAAATCTCAGACTGACAAACCTCTGACAAGCAACTCTCTGACAGACAACTATGCCAAGACAGAAGTTTCTCACGATAACTAAAGCGATATACATAACATATAAAACTCTCTTAAAGACAATATACGCCGTTAAATGCCTTATACGGCAATAAAAAGGCGCGATACGGTGCACTTTTCTGTCTGCATCTGCGTTTGCAAGTCTGTGTTACCTCTCAGGGGTAACGGGATAATAATCTATACCCGCCTTTCTTGCCTGAAGATGTTGCAACTTTCTGGGGACTGAATAATATCTGCCGTCCTTTTTGAATATCGCGCCCGTCTGCTTGAAATAAAACTTCACCCCTGCCTCTACGCATTGACGTCGTAAATCCAGCACCCAGTCGTAATCGCACTCTCTGACCTCGATGCCCGACTCTCCTCCGACGATAACTTCGTCTATATCTCTGTTCAGCCACGGCGATAAGTCTACTTTTTCAAGAAGAGGCTCGCAGCAGACGAATTTGTGCTTTGCCGGCACTTCTGCGAATACAGGCATGCGTCTTTGCGCCTCAACATTGTTTTCAACGGTACAACCTATCTCAACGTTGTCCCAGCCGTCGCCCCAGTCGGACGGCAGACAATGATTGAAACGCACAATCCTCTTTGTGATAAACAAAAATCTGCAATCGCTGCGCTCTCTTATCATATCCCACGCCTGTTCTCTCCACCCGTCAGCGTCCTCGATGAGGAAATCGGACGTAAAACAAGTCATAAAACACGTCCCCGACGGATATTTGTAGTTTCCGTCCCTTCCGCGTGCCACGGGCAGAGCAAAACTGCCGGTCTTTCTGACCAGAGTGCTGTCCACGTCGTACTTGCCGTCGCCCCTGTATACGTAACAATTCTTGCACCCCGCGCTGTATTTACGGCAGCCGTGCCACAGATTCCAACTTACTTCCATACCGTCATTATAACACAACCGCGCGCTTTGAAAGCAATTATTTCAAGGTTTCCCTGCACCGCCGAAATCCCTTACTCTTAAGTTTGTTTGTTTTTGTTTTATTTTCCCTGTATTTTGCTCTTTGATTTTTACATATTATCCGTTCAGCCGTAAAAACCGAACACGATACGGCCCCGTACATAAAAACGACCAAAGCATAAAAAGCAAACATTAAAGACTGAACACAATACGACCGAAACACAAATACAAACATAAAATGACCTGAAAAACAAAAAAACGACCCCGAAGGGTCGTTTATTCAATGCTTTTAATCTTATCTGCCTTGCCTTCTCAAAGACATCGGCGGCAAGACAATCACTCTTCCTCTTTAGGATTGTTGTTGATATAGGTTTCTTTGTCCGTATCCGTCATAAACTTGGGAATCGTACCGTCCTTGGTCTTATCGGACTCTTCGTATCCGCTTGCAAACTTTCCTGCCAGCAATTTTACGTTGTTTGCCTCATATACGAAATCGCTGAGATTGACTACAAACGTATAGTTGTAAGTGTTGTCTATATAGAACAGTCTGTCGCCCACGAACGTAGGAGCAAGCCATGTGGTGTAGATTTCCGCTCCGCTCATATTGATTTCGCCGCTGTCATCCTTGAGTTCTCTCTTCATCAGCTTGTTGGAAATCACATAGTAAAGAACTACTGAATTTTCGCTTACTTCCGCCTTAATCACGGTCGGAGTGTTGCTGAACGTAACGGTTTCTTTGTTCTGTATGCCTTCTTCGTCAACCGTATAGATATAGGAAGTTGCAGAAGTTGCGACGAGAACGCCGTTTTCAAGACCTATATGAGTCAGAGAAGTCAGAGCGTCTTTTGCCACGATAACTTCTTTAGTCGTGTCGAATACGGGTTTTTCCCCGCTGAACTTAATCGCAAAAGTGCCTGCCGTTTCGGTAGAGCCGTTGACGGTGGAAGATTTGCTGTAGTAAACAACCACTCCGTCGCTTTCGTTAGCCGCGCTGACAAGTGTAAAAGTGAACTGCTTGTCCCTGCTCGCGTCTGCGCCGTCGGTGCCGTAAGTTTTGCTGTCCGCTAAAAGTACGGGGTCGCCTCCGTCGGTAGCATAAACCTTGTTGCCGCTGAGCAGAGAGCCGCTTTCGTAACTCTGCGTGTAGTAAACGTAATCCTGTATACTCGACTGACCTTTCTTATAAGTCGACGCGTGATTGAAAAGCACGTCCGTTACGTTTTCTGCAATCACGGTAGCGTCCTTATCCACCTTTTCGTCTGTGTAACCCACTTTGTAGAGGGTGCTTGAGGTGTAGTACAAAAGCGCGTTGTCTGTGAACACGTATTCTACGTTCGCGCCCTCGACCATAGTAATCTGCTGAGTTTCGGTACCGTCGGTCTTCGTGCGGTAATATTCAAGATAGCTTACCTGAACGACGCCGGTATTGTCAGTCTTTGTCGTGGGAGTTACGTAATAAATCCAGTCGCCGAAAATATAAATTCCGCCGCCGGTATATCCGGTATAGAACATTTTGGGAACGACAACCGCGGTGCCGGTAAGAGAACCGTCCTCTGCGATTTCGCTTTTCATGATGCTGCCCTTGACGGACGCTTTGCCGAAGTAGTTGTCTTCAGGCTTAGCGATGTTGGAAGTGCTGTCCATACCGTTGATATAGTACAGATACTTACCCTGCTGAACAGCCAGCGAACCGTTGTTGACGACATCCGCATTGCCGTCCGTTGTTCCGACGGGACCCCATTTATAGCTCTGGCAGCCCGCGAAAACCGCGCCGATAACAAGCACTACCGCGAGAATCAAAGCTATCTTTTTAGTCTTAGTCATATATTACTCCTGTTGTGATTATTGACGTTTGCCGCGCAGATTAGACTCAAAAACGTATTTTACGGCTTATTATATAATCATACGCGTATACTATTATAGTATATAAAAAATCAATATGCAATTATTTTTAACAAATAATTTAATGCTCGGAGGCGTGTGAAAATGAAAAAATTCGCTCATTTTGCAGGTTTTTTGCAAAAACCGACTCAAACCGGGGATTTCAATCCTCTTTTTTCTCTTCTGAGCGGGATGAGCAAAAGGTTATCTTCTCTCCCTAAAGAACAAATTGCGGACAATAAACGCAGAAACAGCAAAAACGACCCTGATTCGGCCGCAGAAAAAAGAGCGGATACCGACAAAAGACAAGCTCTCATCGACGCCCTTGACGCAGAAGTAAAAGATTATCCGGACACGACGGGCGCGCAGATAAAAAAGGAGCGGCGCGCACCGGATTCTTCCGACTATTACGCTCCGCCTCAGTATTATTTACCACAATAATCTGCGTATTTCAGTCTTTTCGCTCGTAATCGGCAAGAGAACGTTTGCTCCAGTCCACGGGAGCTACTCCTTTGGACTTGAGAAATTCGTTGGCTTTTGAAAAGTGTCTGCATTGCAGAAAACCCTGATAAAAAGACAGCGGACTGGGATGCACGCTCGTAAGCACCAAATGTTCCGGATTTTTTACCAGCCTGCCCTTTGCCTTGGCATATCCTCCCCACAACATAAAAACCATAGGCGACGGAGATTTGTCCAGAAGTTCTATCACTTCGTCGGTAAACCTTTCCCAGCCTCTGCCGGCATGACTTTGCGGCTCGCCGGCACGCACCGTCAGCACGCTGTTGAGAAGTAGCACTCCTTGTTTAGCCCAGCCTCGCAGGTCGCCGTCTGTAGTCATAGGAATACCCAGGTCGTACTCTAAAGCCTTGAAAATGTTGACAAGCGACGGCGGACATTTTATGCCGCTGTTTACCGAAAAGCACAAGCCGTTAGCCTGCCCTTCGCCGTGATAGGGGTCCTGTCCCAAGATTACCACTTTTACGTCTTCGTAAGCGGTGTTCTCAAATGCGGCAAGCATTTTGCTTTTGGGCGGATATACCGTGCGCGTCCTGTATTCAAGACGCAGATATTCTCTGAGTTCTCCCATATAGCCGCTGCTCCATTGCGGCTCAAGCAATTTATCCCAGCTGTTTTTCAAATCGGACATAATTCCCTCCGCAAATCAAATGATAACATCCGTGCGCCCCCGTGTCAAGCCCGTCAGCCGCATTACGATTGACTTTGAAACGCCTACGCGCTATACTTGGAAATATGGAATATTTATTTGACACCCACACTCACTCAGATTACTCTCACGACGGCGTTCCGTCCCTGGAATCTCTCGTGATTTCCGCCATAGACAAAGGACTGAAATATCTGGCGGTAACCGACCATTGCGACAAGGATTGCGTCGCTCTGCCCGGCTTTGACTGGGTAAGACAAATCGACCTCGTTTCGCGCAAAAAAGAAATCTCCGCGCTCAAAGAAAAATACGCGGACAAAATAGTCCTCGCCGACGGTCTGGAATACGGCTACGCAAAAGAGGCAAACGATTTGTATGTACAAGTGGAAAAGACCTATCCTGCAGATTACGTGATAAACTCAGTACACGTTGTCGAAGGCGTGGACGTATATTTCAGAGAGTACTTTGAGGCGCGCACTAAAAAAGAGGCTTACACCGCCTACCTCAATGCGGTAAGAGAGAGCGTGGACGTCCCCTATGCTTACGACGCGATAGGACACGTCGGATATATAGCGCGCATGGCGATTTACCCTGACAAAAGTATGCTCTATTCCGATTATAACGACCTTATAGACGACATCCTCAAAGCGGTAATCGCAAAAGGCAAAGCTCTTGAAATAAACACTGCGTCCAAAGGCACGAAATGCGACCTCTTCCACGACACGGCGATACTGAGGCGTTACAGACAGCTGGGAGGAGAACTGATTACTATAGGTTCCGACTCTCACGACCCTTCCCGTCTTTGCGACGAATTTCAAGAGGCTGCTGCCGCCGCTCTGTCGTGCGGATTCAGATATGCCTTTGTATACAAAAACCACTCTCCCTCTCCCGTCGCTCTTGACAAATAAGGCTTTAACCTACACGGGCAGGAATTTTTTATTATAAAAAACGACAATGGACTATCCGGCAGCTTTCAAAGACAACATCAAATCGCTTTTAAGAGATAAGGCTGAAGACTTTTTTTCCGCGTTTGAAAAAGAGCCTTCAGGCTGTATCAGAGTCAACCCTTTGAGAAAATTTGACCTGAAAAGCGCGTTTCCGGGCATAGAGTTTACTCCCGTCCCGTGGTGTGCCGACGCATATTTCTTCCCCTCCTCTTTCAAAGCCGGAAAGACGGCTGCACATCAAGGAGGCGCATATTATATTCAGGAGGCGAGCGCGACATTTCCCGTAACCGCGCTCAACGCGGAAAAAGGCGACAAGATACTCGACCTGTGTGCCGCGCCCGGAGGCAAATCCACTCAGATAGCGGGGAAACTTGACGGCACGGGACTTCTCGTCGCCAACGAAATAGTTCCTCAGCGCGCCGCCGCACTCTCCCAGAACATAGAACGCCTGGGAATTAAAAACGCGGTAGTACTCAACGAAGACCCCCGCAATCTCGAAAACCGCTTTGAAGGTTATTTTGACAAAATACTTGTGGACGCGCCCTGTTCTGGCGAAGGTATGTTCCGCAAAAATCCGCAGGCTGCCGCAGAGTGGACGCAAAACTCTCCGGACATCTGCGCCGCAAGACAATATGAAATACTCAATACGGCTTTCAATATGCTAAGAGAAGGCGGAGTGCTGGTATACAGCACCTGCACTTTCAACGCAAAAGAAAACGAGGAAACCGTACAGAAAATTCTCGACTCCCGCGACGATGTGGTTTTAAGTCCTATATCAACGGAAATACCTCAGCCGGAGCTGTACGGAGTGAACGCGTCAGACGAAGTGATAAACGGTACAGTCAGAATAATGCCGCATCTTACGCAGGGAGAAGGACATTTTTGCGCGCGTTTTGTAAAAACAGGCGAAAGCGTTTGCAGAGTAAAACAGTTGAAACCCGTCAGAAACCGCGCGTTCGAAAAAGCATTTTCAAAATTCTGTTCAGACTATTTGCGCATTGCTCCTTCAGCAGACCTGTTCTTCGGAGAATACGGCTATGCCGCGCCCGAAGACTGCCCCGACCTTGACAGACTCAAAGTCCTGAGAGCCGGGGTTCAGCTGGGCAAGCTGACAAAAGACCGTTTTGAGCCGTCCCACTCTTTTGCTCTTTCTCTCAGACCCGAAGAGGTTAAAAACGTGCTTAATCTCGCCGAAGGCAGCAGGCAGGCAACGGCATATCTCATGGGCGAAACCCTTCCCTGCGATTTTGACGGCTGGGCTTTGGCAGCGGTAAATTCCGCGCCTCTCGGCTGGGGCAAAGCAAGCGGAGGAATTCTCAAAAATCATCTTCCCAAAGGACTGAGGATTAACCGCTGAAAGGCTCTCTCGCTGCGATTTCAGACAATGCCGCACCTCTTGTACAGGCTGTTTTACAACGCTGCGTTAAAAGCGCGTTGTTTTTTTCTCCAAAATCCGACAAATTATCGGGCAAATAAATTGACTTAGTTCCCGCGCGTGCATTAGAATAGAACTATATTATTAAGAGGAAGAGTTATATGCAATTACTGGAAGACGCCATTAAAAGTCGCGGCACCGTTTACCCCGGCAACATCCTCAAAGTCGACGGTTTTCTCAATCACCAAATCGACCCCTATATTTTGCGCGCTATAGGCGAAGAAGTTTTCCGCCTCTACAAAGACGCGGGCGTAACCAAAATTCTGACGATTGAGGCGTCCGGCATCGCGATTGCCGCTATCTGCGCCCAGTTCTTCAACGTTCCTATGGTCTTTGCAAAAAAAAGCGCGTCGTCTAATATTTCAAAGACGGTTTACAAAACTACCGTTCACTCCTATACTCACAACCGTGATTACGAAGTGCTTGTCAGCAAGGATTATCTCAAATCAGACGACGTCGTGCTGATTATAGACGACTTCCTTTCAAACGGTGCGGCTCTCACCGGTCTTATCGACCTTGTAAAACAAGCCGGTGCTGCCCTCGCAGGCGCGGCGATAGCGATTGAAAAACGCTTTCAGCCGGGCGGAAAAATCCTTCGCGCCCAAGGTGTGCGCATAGAAAGTCTTGCCATAGTCGAAAGTATGGAAGACGGCAACATCGTGTTTGCGCGCGACTGATTTTTCGCGCGCCTTTTTATTTTCAGAAATAAGTTATCGCAAGATAACAATATATGGAGGTTTAAACAATGAAGAAAAAGATTACCGTTCTTCTCACAGTACTCGTTATGCTCGTTGCAAGCATCGGCGTAATGGCGGCTTTCACCGGCTGTACGGATACTGAGAACGAATTCAAAGTAGGCGTACTTCACATCAATCCCGTTACGTCGACATCGGGCTATACCTATGCTCATCAGCAAGGTATCGTTTACGCTCAGACAGAGCTCGGTCTTAAGGATTCTCAGATTCTTATCAAAGACAATCTGCCCGACGACCAGACCGACCAGATTAACGCGGCTATCGAAGAACTCATCGCTGAAGGCTGCAATATGATTATCGGCACTTCTTTCGGATATATGGAAGAGATGCAGAACTACGCTAAGCAGTATCCCGAAATCATATTCTCTCACGGCACCGGTTACCTCGACACCTACGGCGAAGGTCAGAACAACAACATGAACAACTACTTCGGCAGAATTTACCAGGTCAGATACCTTTCCGGTCTTGTAGCAGGTCTTACCACTAAGACGAACAACATCGGTTATGTCGTTGCAAGAGGTACCGATACCGCAGAGTGCACCAGCGGCGTTAACGCTTTCGCACTCGGCGTACAGGCAGTAAATCCCGAGGCTAAAGTACACGTTATGATTCTCAACAGCTGGTACGACCTCGTAAACGAACGCGGCTATGCCGATACCCTTATCGAAAGCTATAACTGCGACGTCGTAACTCAGCACTGCGATACCAACGGTCCTTCCGCAAGCGCAAAGGAACACAACGTATACAGCATAGGTTACAACAGCGATATGGCTCTCGCGGTAGCTGACAAGGGTGTTGAAAGAGACCCCTCCGTTCTCACTTCCGTACTCTGGAACTGGGGCGCATACTACAAACCCGCTATCGAAACCGCTATGAAGTGCTTTGACGAAAACGGCAACTTCGTAAGCATCGACGCTTGGAAGGAATTCGACAACTATTACGGCGACTACACCGACGGTCTGTACAAACTGGCTCCCCTTTCAGAAAACTGCGCTGAAGGCACCGCAGAAATCGTCGCTCTCGTCGAAGAAATCATGGCGAAAGGCACGGACGACTGGGACGTATTCACCAACACCGCGCTTTCTTTCGTTAAGGGCGAAGACGGCAAATACTCCGTCGTACGCAGCCAAAGACAGCTTATGGACAACGAAGGCAATGCCATCAATGACGTTACCGTCGCGAACATCACCGGCGAAATGCCTTACTGGGTTGCAGGCGTAGAAGTACACAACAAATAATCAAAACAAAACTAAAACAAGGATTTTCAAATGACAAATATCGTAGAAATCCGCAACCTCACCAAGACTTTCGGTGAAGTAGTTGCGAACAATAACGTTCGCTTAGATATCCGGCAGGGCGAGATTCTCGCCCTGCTCGGCGAAAACGGCAGCGGAAAGACGACTTTGATGAACATGTTGTCGGGAATATATCAGCCTGACAGCGGAGATATTCTGATAAACGGCAAAAAAGTCGTCATCCACTCTCCCGAAGAGGCGAAAAAGCTGGGCATCGGTATGGTCCACCAGCATTTTAAACTTATAGATACGCTTTCGGCGGCAGACAATATCTGGATGGGTACGGAACCCGAACCTTATTATCTGGACGAAAAACTCGCCTTTGCCGACAAGTGCAATCCTTGCGACGCAACTGACCCCAAACAACTTTCAGTTCAGAAACGCCGCAACGCTTTGACCAGAATAAAACTGCGCCTCGGCGCATTGAAATACAAAGCAAGCTCTTTTCTCAAAAGTCAGCCGCTCAAAAAAGAGCGTTTCCGCATAATCGACAAGATTACCGGCGACTTCGGTTTTGAACTGGATTCCCGCAAACTGGTGAGCGATATGGCTGTCAGCGAAAAACAGACATGCGAAATCATCAAGGTACTCTTTTACGGCGCAAAAATTCTCATACTCGACGAACCGACTGCCGTGCTTACGACCCAGGAAATCCGCAAACTCTTCGCCACAATGAGAAAGATGAAAGAACGCGGCTGTTCTATCGTCATAATCACGCACAAACTCAACGAAGTTCTCGAAATAAGCGACCGCGTCGCTATAATGCGCAAGGGAGAATATATCACCACGGTCTACACCAAAGACGCAGACGAACAGCTGCTTACAGAGCTTATGGTAGGAGAAAAAGTCGAACTGCATATCGACAGACCGCAGACCGACTTTGACCGTCCTCTCCTCGAAATAAGAAATCTTACCGTCAAAAACGACGAAGGTTCCGTCGCAATAGACGATATGAGTTTTTATATCCGCGGCGGTGAGATGCTGGGCGTTGCCGGCATATCCGGATGCGGACAAAAAGAACTGTGCGAGGCTATCGCCGGACTTCGCAAGATAGAGAGCGGAGAAATCAATCACAAAGGCAAATCCCTGATAGGTCTTCCTCCCAAAAAAATAATAGAAATGGGCATTTCGATGAGCTTTATACCTGAAGACAGACTGGGTATGGGGCTTGCTCCTTCAATGTCCATTACGGACAATATGATGCTGAAGACCTATTCTGAAGGCAAATTCAATCCGTTCGTAAACAGGAAAAAGGCGAGAGAAAGAGCAAAACAGCTTATTGAGCAGCTCAACATCGTTACCCCTTCGACGGAAACCCCGGTACGCAGACTTTCAGGCGGCAACGTACAGAAAGTCCTGGTAGGAAGAGAAATCGAATCCTCTCCCAACGTAATAATTACCGCATATCCCGTAAGAGGTCTTGACATAAACTCTTCTTACGCCATATACGATATTCTCAACGAACAGAAGAAGAACGGCGTGGGCATACTTTTCGTAGGCGAAGACCTCGACGTTATGCTCGCGCTGTGCGACAAGATTATGGTAATCTGCCACGGCAAACTGATGGGCGTCGTTCACGCTGAAAAAGCGACCAAAGAACAGCTGGGACTTATGATGACGGGCGCACTCGACCTGCAGATAGAAAACGCTAAACCGTACGGCATAGCAAAAGACAGCAATATTACAGAGGAGGCGCACGATGACAACGACCAATAAAGACCCGTTGATAAAAATATCCAAACGTCAGAATCTTGCGCTCGGATACAAACTTCTGCTCACCGTGGGCGCAATTTTCCTCGCACTCGCAATAGGAGGTATTCTGCTCGCTTGTCTGGGATACAACCCCTTTGAATTTTACGTCCAGCTCCTTATGGGCAACTTCAAGAACGCGTCTTACTTAAAACTTCTCGTAAGAACGCTTGTTCCTCTGCTCATCACTTCTCTGGGCGTTTCGCTCGCGTTCAAGATGCGTTTCTGGAACATCGGCGGCGAAGGTCAGTTCATAGTGGGCGCAATCATTGCGATGACTTTCTCTCTGCTCATAGGCGATTCTCTTCCCTCCCCACTCGGAGCGATTATAATCGTCCTGCTGGGAGCTTTGGGCGGAGGTGTTTACGCTCTTGTCGTCGCACTTCTCAAAGTAAAATTCAATACCAACGAAACGCTTATGACGCTGATGCTGAATTACGTAGCAATTTACGTCGCGTCGTATATGCTCAAAACAGATTTCTTTGCTATACAGGGACAGGGCGTTCCCTCTTTCAAGGTAATAGCCGAACAATTGTGGCTTACCGAAATAAATATCGGCAAATTCTCTTTCGATACGGCAGTATTTATTGCGGTCGCGCTGGTGATTATACTTTTCGTATATTTCAGGCAGTCTAAACAGGGGTACGAACTCAACGTCGTCGGTGATAGTCCCAACACGGCGAAATACGCGGGCATGAAAGTGAAATGGATAATCGTACGCACAATGTTCCTTTCAGGCGCGATAATAGGTATGGCAGGCGCACTCAAGCTGTGCGGTTCTTCTGCAGGACACACCTTCAGCGCAAACATAACGGGCGGCGTAGGCTGGACGGCGATAATAGTCGCATGGCTTGCAAAGCTCAATCCGATAGGTATATTCATAGCGTCGCTGCTTATGTCTATTCTCGAACGAGGCTGTGATTTCACCCGTACGTCGATGTCAATGAACTCAGCGATAAGCGACGTTTTGCAGGGAATCATACTCTTTACCGTCCTCGCATGCGACTTCTTCACCGGATATAAGGTAACCTTCCGCAAAAAGTCGAAAGCAACCGTATCCGCGTCAGAAACGCAGGACGCAGGCACGGAACAAAGCGACGACGAGAACCTGTCTGCCGCAGAAACCGCGGCGCAAAACGTCGTAAAAGACGATACACCTGAGCAAAACGCAGCTGATGAAATCACGGATACGTCCGCGCCTGTTCAAGACGCGCCGCCTGCCGCTGCAGATGAAACCCCTCCCGACGAGGAAAAAGCAGAAGAGAGCGAACTCTCTCCGACCGAAAACAAGCAGATTACTTCCGAAGGAGAAACCCCTTCTCAGACTGAAAAAATACAGTCTGAAGAAGAGAAAATCCCTGAGCCTAAAGACGCGCAAGCCGAAGAAACTCCCGTTGAAACCGCGCAGAACGCGGTAAAGGCTGAAAAAACTTCTTCTCCCGCAAAAAAGACGGACACAAAGAAGAAAACCCCTGCAAAAAAGACGACTTCAAAGGCAACAGCAAAGACGACCGTCGCAAAAAAGCCTGCGACAAAAAAGACTTCTTCAAAAGCCGTAACTTCTGCCGCAAAGACTGCGCAAAGTCAGCAGAAGAAGTCGGCGGCAAACAAGACTTCAAAGAAAAGCGCGCAGGTGAAAAAAACCGTAAAAGCAAAAGGAGGTGCCGACAATGAATAATGCGATTATGCAGATAATTTTTACTTTTGGCGAGGCAATCCGCCGCGGCACTCCGTTACTCCTCGGCACGACGGGCGAAATACTCAACGAAAAGTCAGGTTCTCTCAACCTCGGCGTTGAGGGTACGATGGCGGTAGGCGCGATTACGGGAGCGTTGCTCGGACTTGCGACAAGCAGCATGTTCCTCGCTCTGCTGGGGGCGTTTGTAGGCGGTATGTTCTGCGGATTGATTTATGCCTTCCTTACCATTACGTTAAAGGCAAATCAGAACGTAACCGGTCTTGCAATCACTATTTTCGGCAGCGGTCTTTGCCTCTTTTTGGGCGAAACGCTCAAGTCGACAAACAAATTCCCCGCTTATACGACTGAATTTTTCAACGCGATGACAAGCGGCGGAATCCCTCTTCTCAAGGACATCCCGTATATAGGCACGTTGCTCTTCTCTTACAACGCTCTCGTATATATAGCGATTGTAATTGCGCTGATTGTGTGGTTTTATATCACTAAAACCAAATCCGGTCTTCGTATGAGAGCCGCAGGAGAAAACCCCGCTGCGGCAGACAGCGTGGGCATAAACGTGGACGCGGAAAGATATAAGAACATTATAATCGGCAGCGGAATCATGGGCCTGGGCGGCGTCTATATGGCATTGTTTATAAACAACGGCTTGTGGAATACAGACTGGATTTCAGGTTACGGCTGGATAGCGGTTGCTCTCGTAATATTCGCAAACTGGTCGTCAGCACGCGCTATATGGGGCTCTTACTTCTTCGGTCTTCTGCTCGCGCTCAAATCCAGGATGCCGTCGCTTGCAAGTGCCTTCCCGTCTATACTCTCATGGACGACGGAAATCCCGACAGAGCTTTTCGACGCTCTGCCGTTCATAGTAACTATTCTGGTGCTTGCGATTTCTTCTATGAAGAAAAACAAAAAAACGGGTTCGCCGGCAGGTCTTGGTCTGAACTACTTCAGAGAAGAACGATGATTAATCTCTGCTCTTAACTGCGACGGATACACTTTGTGTTTCAAACTTAAAGCGCGGCGGTGCCGCGCTTTTTTATGCGGTTTTCATAGCGCGGTTTGAGGTTAACCAATACCTGCTTGCGCCGATTAAAAAACACGCGGCGTGAGCCATAGGACCGCAAAAAAACTTCTCAGCTTTTTTCTTTTCAAATATTAATTTACGTGCATACTTTTATGTATACAGACTTGCTTTTACATATAAACATTTGCTTATACTCGTGCTTATACGTTTCAACACAGGTATTATAAATCGTCTTATAGTGGTTGACCGATACGACGTTTTTTGACTTCCCGCTATCGACCTTTTTATTTCAACATACACTGCGACGACAAATAAATTTCTCCGCATTTACTCTGTCCCGTTAAACCTCAAAACACGCGATAAAAAAGGCGGCGCATATCGCGCCGCCGGAGAACGGTTGACAGGATTAACTCATACGAGCGTTATCGTAACGTCGAAACCGTTGTGTTGATAGGCGATGCTGTAAATTTCCACCTTGCCGGAGATATAGTTGCCTTTGATATGCGCCGTCGCCTGAACGTCTATGCCGAGAAGGGTTGTTGCGTCAGCAAGCGCGCCTTCTATCTCAAACTCTCCCGAAACCTCTTCATAAGATTTTTTAACGTCTGCTGCAAAGTCTGTCAGAGAGAGCTTTTTGCCCGCGTTCTCGCCTGCCGCGATATATGCGGAGGCATCTATGTCGAGTCCCGTAAAATCGCTGCTGCCCACGCCGTCCTTATAGGTGTAAACAGTTATATCTCCCTGCTTGACGGTTATTGAGAGATTGCTCTGCTTTGCGCATAAATCAAAAATCTGACTGTAAACCTGCTCTTCGGTATTGCATGCCGTCAATGCGAAAACCGCTGCGGTCAGAACCGCAATCAATGCTATAATAGCCGTAATTCTCTTATTTTTCATTGTCGCAACCTCCCTTGCGCTTTTTTATAGCCAGCGCACCCACGCCGAGAGCGAGGCCTCCCACGGATACCGAGATTACGGTAGCCGCAAGTTTCTGATAACCCGAAAGGTTCGCGCCCGCATTGAGAGCGGCAACTACGGTTTCTTTTGCAGAATTGATAAGCGTATCGTATCTGCCTTGCAGACCGCCTACGACGGTCGCATAGGTATCGCTCTTTTCTCCCACAGCATTGGCTTGCCAGCCGAGAACCTCTGCGATTTCGTTGGCATTGGCAAAAGACACTTCTGCGTCGAGATAATTTCTGCCTACGTACTCTTCAAGCACGTCGTAAGTGATATTCGCGTCCACCTTTACCGCTGCGGTAGCGTTGTAGTTCTGAGTCTGCACATATCGCAGATATACGCTCACCACTCCCTGAACGTCAACCGCGATTCTGCCGTCGGCGGGGAGAGCCGTCCATGTCGCGTTGTCGAAGGAATACTCCACCGTATTCCTGTCGTTTACGGTAATCTCTATATATCCGTAACCCATACGCGCGCTTGCGAAAATCTCTTTGTCTGCGCGTGCGACGGTTACGGTAACGATTACAGGCTCTGCGTCGTTGTAATTCTTAAGTCCCTTGAGGACGAGTCCCACGTTGTAATCTCCTGCCTCGAGAATAGTCGAAGAACTGTAAACGCTTACTTTGTCAGCCAGACCTTCGTCGCCCGCTATCAATCCGCTTACCGTATATTCAACAGTATCTGCGGGGTTGACAATCTGACCGCTGTAAACGACGTTTTTGACCGTTGCGGTTATTACGGGAGCGTCCGCTTTTGAAACGGTGAATTCAACGCTTTCCAGCTCGCCCACCTCGTAATTGCCGTTTGCCACGACCTGAGCCGCTCTCACGAAATACGTACCCGCATCGACGGGCGCAACTCCCGTGTAATTTTTGCCGTCTGCTGAATACTCAAACGTAACTTCTACCGAATCATCTCCCACAAGATTTTCCCAGACCGCCTGTACACCGTTGTAAGCCGCGCCGTCGTATTTCTTATCAGTTGCGCTGAGGCTGCCCTGCAAAGCGCGTTTAGTGACGTTGAGATACGCCGTCAGAGCGTTTCCTCCGTTGACGATATAATTGTCAGCATTGTCAAGAGTATATTCAACGACAACTTCTATCGCGCTGTCTGCGGCAGTCTGTCCAGCGACGTATTCTGTCTTATAGGTATAGCCGTTTACGCTGAACTTGTCGCCGCCAATCGTACCCGTCGCACTTACGAAATATGACTCGTTGCCGCTGAGGGGATTGCCGTAAATGACTGAATCGTTCTTTAGCGTAACCGTTACGGGAGCTTTTGCCACGGTTACGACCGTCTGAATAAACTCTGAGTCTTCATAATTCTGAAGTCCGCCGATATAAGCGGTCAGCGTATAATCGCCCGCATCGACAATCTTGTTGAGGCAGTATATTACCACGTGTCCGGCAAGGCTTTCATCTCCCGCGAAAAGTCCGTTTACCTCAGTCGTAACGATGTCTGCAACGGATTTTTCTTTGCCGTCGTACACAATGCCTTCTTTTACGTTGACTGTGATTGAAGGAGCAGCTGCTTTTGCTATGCTGAACTGCACTCCTCCGGCGATAGTTCCCATCTGATAGTTGGGATTATCGACAGCAGTGATACCTACATAATATGTTCCCACGTCCACGGGAGCGTTGTCGATATAGGTAACATTGTCGAGAGAATATTGCACCTTGCAATTGACGACGTCGCCTTCAAGAATACTCTCACTGTCGATATATACATGGTCGTAAGGCATGCCGTCATAAGTGGTATCGGGCGCGACGAGAGAGCCGTTTATAAGCCTCTTGCCCACCGTCAGTACCGCGACGACCGGCTCACCGTTGTTTATCAGATAATTGTCTGCGTTTCCGTTGGTAAACGTAAACGTCAGTACGACGTCCAAAGCCGTGCCTGCCGCCGTCTTTACCACGTAATCAGTGGAATATTCTGCCGTTACCGCATTCTCTCCCACAAGCCCGTTTACCGCGCTGTAAAAATCGGTAGCAACGTATGTGAGTTCGTCGCCGTAAGTGATGTCCTTATTTGTCGTAACGACGGATACCGCCGCTTTGTCCACGGTGATTTCTTTGTCGACGATTACGACGTCGTTGTAGTTATCGGCGTTTTCCACCGAGAAATCCTGTGCGGTAACGGTAACTTTGCCGCCCGCGTTCACGGAAGCCGCAGTATAGGTATCTCCGCTTTCGGTAAGCGTTACGATATTAAAGGTCTTGTTGTCATAAACTCCGCTGACAACGGGAGATGTATCGCCGGCAACGGCTGTCGCCCCGTAAGCGAGTGTGACCTGTATATTGCCGAAGTCTATCACCGGAGTCGCCTTTTCAACGAAATACGTTCCGTTTCCGTCGACTATCTCATAGTTGGAATTTGCAGAAATCGCAACCACATTGTAATATCCTGCGTTTTTGATTTCTTCAACCTGAGTATACTCGCCGTCAGCTGTTGCCGAGTAAGTTATCTGATATGTCTTTGCAAAGTTGTCCTCAGTAACAAGTCCGAAAGACTCTTTTGCCGCACCGTCATAGACGCCGTTTGCAAGCTGAGCCCAGCTTGCGTTGGGACTATCTCCCGACACGCTTATCTTGCGGGGTACGACTTTTACTTTGAACTCTATACTCGCGTCTTCGTAACGCTGGCTTTTGAGGGTTGCGGTAACGACGTATTCCGTTTCTCTTGCGTCAAGCGCGCTTGCTATTTCCATGTCGTCTACGGAGAATACGAAATAATCGCTTTCCTCTTTGTCTTCGGCATCGTAATCCACAGCCTCACGCAAAGCCGCAGTGAGTTTCTGTACCGTATTGAAATATTCTGTCGTAAATACGCCGTCGATTACCTTGTCAGTCGTGCTTACCGTTACAACGGCAGTAACCGTAAAAGTATACACGTTCGTTTCCAGATTGTAGTTTGAATTGTCAAACGTAACCTTTACGTAATATCTGTTGGACTCGACAGGCATTTCCGACGTCCACTCCGTGCTGTCAGCACTTGTTGCAAAAGCGTAATCAAACGCAAGTTCGTCCGGGAGTTGCGTCGAAGGGCTGAAAACGACTAACGCACCTTCCTGCACTTCTGTCGTCGTAAATCTGTCTTTTTCAAGCGCGCCGACAATCTGATATTGCTTTACGACGGTGGTAACGCTGCCGAGTGTGAATTCATAATTCGCCTCCTGTCCGTTCATAAGCACGCTTTCCAGTCCGAGAGTTACCTCCGTGCCTGCCGCTGTCTTTTCTTCGTATCCTGTCAAAGTATAGCCTGTGAACGCGTCAGGCGTATTAACCGTTTCTCCGACGGCAACACCGCCGACCGAAACTATGCTTACCGGATTGTTGGTCTTTACGTCGCCGAGGCTGTCGCCGTAAGTTACGTTGCCCTCGCCGTTGAATTCGATTTCGACGGTCAGTCTGGATATATTGACGTTTATTTTTGCATCGTCGGGTACGTTCATCCTGCAAAGCATGCCGCTCGTTTTATCGATAATATAATTGCCTTCAACGTTACTCAGAATATACTCTTCGACTCCGGCAGCTGAGTACGCACTTTTGTCCAGCATAAAGCTGTATTCTCCTGCCGCGCCGCTGTTTGCCTTATCTCCCGTGAACACTTCGATTTTTTTGTTTTTCTCACCCGCGTTCATGTATACGGCAATGTCTTTCGCGTTGGAAACACCGTCATAGGTCTTTGAGAAGGAATACGTGTTTGTATCCTCAGCATAGGTAAATCCTTCTGCCATATCCGCAGAACCCATTGTATAGAAGTTGAGCGTATAGAGCGTGCCGAAATTCTGCTGTCCGTTTGTACCGAAAGGCACGTTGCCAAACATATTCATTGAAAGATACACGTTGCCCTGCTGAGATTCGTCGGCCACTATCATATAATATTCAACATTATATATGTTGCCTTCTCTGTCTGTAACCATACAAAGCGCGTCTTTTCCTTCTTCCCACACCGTGGACTGCTGAGCCGGAATTATCAGTCTTCCTCCGCTGACATACACGGGCGCGGAAATATCATAAACAATACCTCCGGTATACCATTGTGCGCCCGTATCTCCCATTATATACTCGTTTCCTTGTCTGCTGTCAGAAGAAAAATATGTGTTTTCAACAGTCGTCTTGTTGGTATCCATGCCTCCCGAACCCACTATTGCACCTGTAGCATCAGACTTGTTCATATGCTCCTTTCCAAGCGCTCCCTTGAACATATAGTTGAGTCCGTTGATTCTGAGCGTACCGCCTGCGGTGCCGCCCACTTCTCCCACAAAACCTCCGGCAAAGCCGTAATTGTTGCGATGTTTCTCTTTAGGAAGAGGAATAATACTGCCCTCCCAGACTGTAACTGATTCTTCGCTTTCGTTGAAGTTGTAAATCTTGCCCTCGCCCTCCAGATTGACGTTTGTCATCGTAAGAACACCTGAGTTTACCCTTCCGGCAAAGCCTCCGAGAATATAATATCTGTCTGCGTCGTCCGCCGCACGCCAACCGCTTATTCCGAATCCCGACGCGGTTGTAGCCTGCTTTTCTTCTGTCGTCAGTTTAGCATTTGCGTTTACCGATACCGTGGTTTCGTCTATCAATGTATCTCCGGCAATATCTCCCGCTATTCCGCCGAGAATAAGATAATTGGGCGCGCCGCTTTGTCTTTGATTGTAATCGTACAGATAAGTTACGTTTCTGTTTTTGTCATCTGCCTGGTCCATAGATTCGCTCGACGCATAATTCAGGTCTATGCGCACGTTCTGTACAACGGCATTTTCCGATGTTTCGCCTGCAATGATACCTGCTTTTGTACCGACATTGTCCGCGCCTACCGAAAACAGGCTGACCTTTATCTTAACATTTTTGACGGTACCTCCGACAATGCTCTTAAACAGACCGCCTACGGTCTGCTCCGCGCCGTCTGCCGTTGTCAGAACCGCCTCCTGACTTATCTCAATCGTATGTCCGCAGCCGTCGAGTATGCCTTTGAACTCTGTAATCTTGTCTATGTTTTTCAAAGTCAAATCGCTTGTCAGATAATAATATTTATTTTCAGTTGACGTACTTCCTGCTATATAGCTGTTCCAGCCGACTTCGCCTGTAATCTTCTGTGCGGTGTAGCCTTCAGGCACGTGAGCAGTGGCATCATAATTTTTTTCCACTTCTCCGTTTGCGACATAACCTGTATCTACAGATATTTCCGCAGCATAAGCAGCCTGACTGTTGCCCACCCCGACCATCTCGTCAACGGTGTTTCCCAGCACAAGACACAAAGCTATGCATATTATCAGAAGTATCGCCGTGGTTATCGCAGCAAAACCGTATTTTCTTCTTGTCATATTCATACCTCCTTCCCCTCTCACGCGTTTTCGCCGTCAGACGGAGTATCGGTCTGAGCAGCCGGGTCTTGCGGTTCAGTTGCCGGGTTTTCCGGCTCTGTCGTCGGTTCGTCCGGTTCGGTCGTCGGTTCGTCCGGTTCGGTCGTCGGTCCTTCCGGTTGCTCAATCCTGTTTATTATGCTGATGGTTATTTTGAACAGGACGGTATACTCGTTACCCGCGGCGTCTTTGACGATTGCGGTCGCGGTAAATACCGTCGCGCCTTGCTCCTCTGCGGTCGTTCCTGAAGACGAGTCGTAATATACCGTATCGTCAGAGGGTCTGACCGAGCTGAAATCCAGCGTCACTTCACGCGAAACCGAAGTGCCGCCGACAAATTTCACCGTCATAGCCGCCGTCGCGGTCGGGTTGGCGACGACTTCGTAAGAAGTGCCGTTCACCTCGACCGTTACGGTGTTTGCCGTTTCGTCGTAAACAGCGTTGAAAATCTGCCCGTCCAGTTCTGCAATGCCCTCGACTTCTTTAGCCGTTACCGTTACGGGTACGAGCAGCGTATAATTCTTGCCGTTATATTCGACGGTTGCAGCCGCAACGTATTCGCCGCCCTTTGCGGAGAAGTCTATGCCGCTCACGTCCCAGTTCTTGACGGTAAGGTCAAAGCTCATGTCTGCATTGCCTGCCTTGAGCGTTGAGGGGAACTGCGCCGTACCGCCCTCGCCGAACGGGTCTATCGTTATACCTTCACCGAGATATGTGATTTCACCGCTGACTTTTACGGTCATTGCGCATCTCTGATAGAACGCCGCCTCAAGAGCCGCTTTTGCAGCCTGCTGAGCTGCTATTTCTTCTGCGGAAAGTTCGGTTCCGTCTTCTGCGGTGGTCTTTATCTCAGCCCCGAAACCTATTTCTGCATACACCGTCAGGTCGTAATTGTTTGCGTCAAAGGTGAGCGTCGCAAAGTCGAGCGGATAGCCGTTTCTGTCCGTCCAGCGTACCGGGAGAGCGAGAACGTATCCGTTTTCAAACTTCACCCAGGCTGTGGTCGGGAACTGAGCCTCTTTGTCTTCTGCCGACATATTGTTGAACGCAAGTGCGTCGATATTTATCGTATTTCTTCTGAGCGACCTGTCAAAGTAAACACCCTCTATCACGTTGCTCTGCACGTCGAGAGTAACTTGTCTGCTCCAGGTGAAGTACTTTGAACCGCTGAGAGTCGCAGTCGCCTCGTACTGTCCGACACTGTCGTAACGCAAGGTCGCATAGTCGAAATCTGTGGAGAATCTGACTTTGACGTCTTCAGACCACTCATTTCCGTTGTATACGTAATTCGCGTCCACGGTGGAAGGCCACGGCGAGAAAACAGTTCCTTCTGTCGCGCTCAGCGCGTACAGATAGTAGTCGTACGGATTGACGGTTACCGTATCCTTATTGCCGTCAATAGTAAGCGACGTTACTTCTTTGCCTTTTATGCGTACTGTAAGTTCGAGATACTGCACGAGATTGCCTTTGCCTACTTCTGCAGTCGCCTTGAATTCAAATCCCGACAAATCATCAGGATTTCTGCCTGCAAACGTCTGCAACACTTCTGCATCCACAGACCAGCTCTCAACGTCTATCGCCCCGTATGTTCCGTCCGGATACGAGAAGAAGAGTTTTGTCGGGAGCTGAGCCATAATATCCAGCGTGTCGTCGAAAGCGTAAAGGTCGAGTTCGTACACCCCGCTTTCTCCGTTGCTGCCGAGAGTCGTTATCTCGCTGTTGAGATACTCTATGCTGAAGTTCGCCGTTTTGCCGTTTCTGAAGGTTACTTTTGCGTCATAGAACCCTCCTTCTATTGTCGGTGTGGGCATTTCAACGCTTTTTATAGCAGACATCTCAACGCGGCGCATACTCCTGTTGGCAAAGTATACCGCTATGCTCGACGGAACGTCGTCGTATGCGTGCAGAGTTACCGTATCAACCAGTGCCGGAGTCAGATTGGGAAGTACGCTTATCGTAAATTCCCGTTCTCTGCTCTCCCCGTTGGGGAAAGATACCTCTGCCTTGCCTTTGAGCGTTACCGTTTCAAAATTCTCGTTGTTCGCGTAATCGAGAAGTCCCAGAGATGAGCCGAGAACGATTTCTTCCCCGTATGATTCTCCGTCATACAGATAGAATTTTATTGTGGATTTCATTACGGTTGTACCCTGCTGATACACCGCAACTTTGCCGGTGAAGTATTTCTCTATAAACTCGTAATCGCTGGTTACTACGTCGTCCTCGTATGCAAGAGGCTCAAACGTCATATCGAATTCCATATTTCCCCAGTTGATTACGCCTGCCGTACCGCTGCCGTCAACGGTATTGTCCGGGTCGCCTACGGAACTGAAACAGTTGTAGAGATTTATTTCCGTCTTATATGTGTTCCTGCGTTGGTTTGCGTTGTAAACAAGATTGTTTTCAACTATATTGTCTTCTGTCGACACACAGTAAGAACCGTGATATTCAAGAACTTCTCCGTCTTCGTTCACAACCGCCTCGTTGTTGTCGTAGCCTTCGATATAAATATTTGTAAGAGTTCCGTCCACTATGTTGACGCCCGCCCTTACCTCGTTATATACGGGCAGAGGCAACAGCGACTTGACAATGTCGTATACTATACCGTCGAGAAGTCCCTCGACAGGTCCGTCAAGCGCATCCGCCGCTATACCTCCTACCACATCGACGTTATTCTGTATCAAAGTCTTGACTATCTGAAGAAGTTCGTTTTTAAGCGTCGACCAGAAGGCTTTGAAATTGAGTCTGTCCCAGTTCACGTACTTCAGGTAATGCGCGCCGAACATATCGGGTGCGAGTTCTGCGAGATTGACGGTTGAGTTCGCTCCGAACACCATACCTCCCATAAGGTCGTCAATCAGCTTGTTGAACGTATACGGGTCAAAATCCACGTTGATGTTGAAGGTTCCCGTTGAACGCAGGGAAATCGTTATTCCTCCGCTCAGGAGTTCGTTTATATCGAGGTCGTCAAACGGACTTGCGGCAGCCTCTTCCTCTTCTCCCGTCAAAGAACCTGACGTGTCTATTGTCGGGGTTTCCATTTCTATACCGTCATCGGTAAACACGAGAGAATCTATTATGCTCTGCATCGCGCCGGAAAGCATGTTTACGATATCCATCTGGAACGTGAGCATACTGCCCACAACGCTTGCAAGGTCTACGTCATAGGTCGTAATCACCAAATCTATGGATACTTTGAATTTGCCGGGTACAAGCGTTATCTTCATATTCTTGCCCGTGCCGTCGGCTCCCAGAGCGTCGTCTGAATAGTCAAGCGTTATGTGCAAAAGCGCGTTGCCCGACACGTCCGCAGTCGTATTGTTGAATTTGTCCTCGCTGTCTATCAGATAGAGCGAAATGACGAGAGTTTCCGGTCCGACACTGTCGCTTGTGCCGTCAAGCTTGAATTCTCCCTCGACCACGTTCTTAATCCTCACTCTCAGATAGCTGTCGTCGGGAGTGCTTTCTATATTATTGTTGAGGATATCGAGGTTGAAGTCCATATTGAGGCACTTGAGCAGACTACGCGCCATAGCCTCGCCGTCCGCCGCGTTCAGTCCGTTGTCAAATTCGCTTACCGTAAAATCCTCGCTGGGTCTGAGTTCAAGCTGAGCAGTGAGCGACAAGGTATCGTTTACCGTTACGGGCAGTCTGACAACTCCGCTCTCGACGTCTATTTCGCCGCCGTTAACTTCGATGTTCACGCCCAACGAACTACCCAGCAGAGCTTTGAATATAATTTCAAAAGTGGATGCCGCTATATTTGCCTGAATCACGCCGTTGTAAATCGTAATATCTCCCAGTATAGCCGCCAGAATCGCGGTTGTGTCGTCGTTTGCGCTATCGGTATCTTCTGTCGCAGAACTCGACTCTCCATCTTCTGTCAAACCTCCCGCTCCGGTAATCAACTCAGTGAGCAACGCTCCTAAATCCATATCTCTGAGTGCGCCCGCTTTTTCGTCAAGCATAGTGAGCAGACTGCTTGAAAGCTCGCTGTTTTCGACATTGAACGCAAACAGTCCCAGCCCCTCAAGGTCTACGTAAAGATTGTTTTTCTGTATACCCAGCGACACAATCTTTTTTTGTTCATATCTGAGTTCAAGATATATCTTTGTGTAGTAAGGATTGTCGAGATGTATATCCCACTTGAGGTCAAGATACAGATTTGCATCGTTTTTGTCAAATTCAAGCGTTATCGGGAAACCGATATATTGGCCCTCTTTTGCAAGAATATTGTTTATCATTGACGCAATGTCAATATTGTCCTTTTCGTTTGAAAGATTGACGGTAAGGCTTGCCTGCATAGAATTTGCAAGACCGAATATCACGTCGTACAGATTGTCTTCCGCCTCGGCTGCCTTTGCCTTGCCACGTTTAATCGCCTCGTCAAGGTTTACGGTTGAACCCACGTTTATCGGATATGCCTCTGTTCCTGCCTCAACAGAAAGCGTGTATTTGCCGTATTCCTGCGGAAGTGCCGCACCGTCTGCACCGTATTTGCTTTCTTTTGGCAGATTTCCGGAAAAATCAAGCGTAACTCCTTTTGCAGAAAGCTCAACTTCGGCACTCAAATCGAGCGCATCTGTAGAAATGCCCGTATCAACTCCCATTTTCTCAAGGAGTGCTATCAAAGCGGCAAAAGTAACGTTCGCGACAATCTTATCTGCACTCAGTCCGATAAGTATTGCGCCTGCATTTGTCAGCTCCGTGCCTCCTGCAGTACCGTCGCTTTCACTCATAATGAGGCTCTCTGCCTCTGACGAAGAACCTATAAGTCCGCCGAGGTCAAACGCAAGAGAGAACTCGTCGAGAGTCTTTCCGTCTATCTTTATATTGTTTATAAGGTCTGTTACTATGTTGGCAAAGTCAAACTCAAACTTGTATACCGGAAGGGTCAGATACTCCGTCTTTATTCCGCTGAGGTCGAGAAGTACCGTGGATATGCCGTTTTCGTAATATCCGTATACTCCCAGAAGTATTCCTCCTTCCGTCTTGGAAAGTTCGATTGCAAGTTTGCTGTTTTCAGGATTCTGTCTGTCGATTGCAAATCCCGCCATAAGGTTTATGCCGAGGGCATAACCGCCTTCGTCTATCATCAGCAATGGATTATCTTTGCCTGTATCCAGCCCGAACGCCTTCAGCACCTTACCCAAGGCGTACACGCCTTGTTCTATCGTCAGACTGCCGTGCGCATTGACTTCTACGCCTGCAAGCACAGAATTTATCAGCTCTCCCAGGTTGGAAGTGTAATTTCCTTCCTGAGTGCGTTCTGCGATATAGCTTTCAAGGTCCTGCATCGTTCCTTCTAAAAAGCCGATTTTGAAATTGTGCGCTTTGAGAGTTGCCTCAAGCGGAGCATCCGCATCGCCCATATTGACGGTTGCGACAATATCCTTGACACCGTAATCCGCAAAATTAACCGAGAGGCTCATATTGCTTAGTCCGTCCGGCAGTATGATTGCGTTGTCCGGCATAAACTTGTTGATAGCGTCGAAAAATTTCTGATTGACTTCTATAATTATGCTGTCGCCTTCTTCGTCTACGTATACGTTCTCCTGCAGACCTATGACACCGGCTACCGCCGCTATCAGTCCGCTTACGGTCGGGCTTATAATCGCTTTTGCGTCCTCTCCTTCTCCCGTCAGAACAGCCTCGTATACGTTGCCCGAAGAGAGAGGCAACGACTTCGCGCCGTCAAAGTCTGTGCCGAGCGCATCGTCTATCGCATTGGTGATGAGTTTTACAACGTCGCTTATCAAAGCGTCCAGATTTGCCTCAATCTTTATGTTGTTTGCCTTCCAGTAATCGGGAATAAGGTCAGAAAGCGATACGTAAAACGCCCCGTCGCGGTAATATATTCCCAGCACGGGGGTCGTGCTTGTCGGATTGCCGTCAGCACCGAGTACGTAAAGGTCGAGAGCTATCAGATTTCTGTCAACTGCGGCATTCTCATAGTTGAGGTCAAGGTCTACCCTTGCCGAAAGTCTGAACCCGAATTCTCCTTTGATAATAAGGGCATTTTCGGGAACGGGAACGTCTTTTGTAAAAACAGACAAGAGTTTTGCGACGTCAAGTCCCTGCTCAGGCGCGTCAAGCGTCAGGTCTACGTCAAACGCAAGATTGGTAAATGAAAATTCTCTTGACGACTTTGCAATGTCAGAAGGTATATCTATATAAATCGGATAATTATAATATCCTATCTTTGTTGATTTCCAGTCCAGCAATTCATCGCCCGCCGAACCGTCTGCATTGTCTGCAACGCTCAAAGCCATATTGGTAATCGTGCCGCCCTCGACGTCAACCTGAATATACATTTTCACCTGCGGTATGGCAGAATTAAGCCATGAGAACAATGAGTTGATGTCTATATCCACTCCTATCAGGTCGCCGAGATTCAACATTTTGAGAATGCTCGCAATGCCGGATACAAGACTGTTGACTTTGATTTCTCCCAGGTAGCTCTCGCTTATCACCTCTCCGGTAGCCACACGCGTAACGGACGTGTATGCCGGAGAAGAGAATACCAGATTTATCAACATGTCGTATATGTTCATACCTCCCACGTTGCCCAGAAGTTCTTCAAGGTCGAGCTTAACACCCGCCTGCTGCAGTATCGCAAAAAGGTAATCTGCGTTGAAATCGTCAAGGTGTACATAGGTGCTGTCGCCGTCGCTGCCTATCTCAATATATACCTCGCCGTCAAGCGCATAAACGGCAAACGAAGTCTTTGACTCGTCCTGCATCGTTATTTTAAACATCATTTCAAGGCTTTCACCGCTTACGTTATTTGCCTGCATCTGTACACGCGCAGTCCCGGCAGTCGTCGTCAGAAGGCTGTCGAAATCAAGCGCAATCCCGCTCATTGTTTCAAAATAGCCCTTTATCTTATTTACAGCCGTTTTAGCGTTGACGTATGTGGTCGTCTGAGAGAATTCCGCACTGCCGGCATCCTCTGTCCATTTCGCGTAAAGCGTAACGTCTTTAGACGGCTTATACGGGAAGGTAACAGGCGAACCGGTAAGTCTGGGACTCGTAAACCATCCTTCAAAAACAAATCCGTCGCGGTAAGTACGCGGCGAAGTTTCAATAACGTCCGTAACCAGAGATTCAAGCGCACTGCCTCCGTTGACTTCAAAACCGACCGTATAAAGCTTAGTCCACTTTGCATACAGTGTAATGTTTTCTGTCAACGTAAGCGGATATGCCGGCTGCTGCGTAAATTCAGCATCGAGATACCACCCCTCAAAACGGTACCCGTCATTTACGGGTGCCTCGGGAGCCGCAGTGAGAACCTGAAGGTCGTTTATCGTCGTAACTTCGTCCTGACCGCTGTCGAGCGTAACTGTATAAGTTACCAGTTTATCGTCACAAGCGGCAAAGACGACAAGTGAAATCATAACGACCAACACCAAAACGGCAACAAGCGTCGATTTTTTTCTCATCTGTCCGTCCTCCTTAAAATCGCATAATTTTCTATATAAATATTTTTATACAAAGATTAAAAGAAACTTAATGAAATAAATTTTGAAGAATCAATACCGTTATATATGTAAAAAACGATTGATTTACTCCGATTGTCTTTATTGCAATTTTATTAGCAAGAATTTATATATATTTAAATTTCAATGGTTTTTAAGGCGAAACACTAATTTTCTGCAAAAAAATATGCAAAATATTATTTTTGTATCATAAATTGGTTTTAAATGAAAATATGTATAAAACGAACTCTGCAAATTTTATGGTTTTTTACTTATAATTTGCAATTCTCCGCGTATAATAAACATATATTCGTGCAATGAGTATTATCATAAAATTTTACTGTCAAATCGCATATTATTATGTTTTTTTAAGCATTTTTAAATATGATTGCAGTCAAAAATTCAGCAATGTTTTTTAAATATCAAATCAAATATTAATTTTACTGTTTAAACAGGTTTTTACAGAATTATTCCCGTATTTCTCGCATTTTATTACTCAACTGTTGCAATATTACTCATGTATTACTTTTACTTGCTCACATTTCTTATTGTCGGCGCATACAATAAAACCATGACGGATTTAGAGCTGTTTGCCAGGATAATACAATGCGAGGCAGGGGGCGAAGGCGATACGGGCATGCGTGCCGTTGCAACCGTCATTATGAACAGAGTCGACGAAATGCAGGGAGAGTACGGACGTTTTCCTACACTCCGGGACGTAATATTCGCCCCGTATCAGTTTGACTGTGCAATGACTGAAATAGGCGGCAGCCCCAACCCTCAGAACCTGTACAATATGAACCCTACGGGACAACACTACGAAATTGCCGAGTGGGCTATGGGAGGAGGCAAACTCAATGCTGTCGGCAATGCATTGTGGTATTTCAACCCCTTTTCGCCGGATTGCAGGCAATCGTTTCCCAACGATTCAGGAACTTTTTCCACCCGCATAGGTAAGCATTGTTTTTATACTCCTACTGAGGCATACTACTGTACATAACCGCAAATATAGCCCGACAATCAACACGGGCAGAAAAAATCAGGAGATTATCATGGTAGATTTCAAACCCGAAAAACCGGAAGATTTCAATGTGAACCCTTACATAGGTTCTATCCAGCAAGTCCTCGCGATGAACAAAGGCGAGGCGGTGATTTGCGAATTTCTGATAGGCGCGTCCAACCTTGTAACCAAGTCAGGACTGCTCAATGCGGTGGCAGACAAATACTTTGTACTCTTTCACCCCAACAACAATACTTATACGGTATGCGACATATATTCTGTCAAATTCATCACGTTTATAAACAGAACTATGGACGGAGCGACAAGAAACTAATGTCAGATTTACAGTGATGCATTTTGCTCGTTTTGTTGTTTCAGGTAAAATCGACGCCGTTTTAACGCACGGCGTAACTCAATCGATTGCAAACCTGAAAAATATAAATCGTATGCAACGGCATTAATCACTACGCTTAACGACAAAAAAGACCTCTTCCCTTTTTTATCGGGAAGAGGTCTGAACCTTTCTGCCGTATCTGCCGCACGGTTCTTATATCATGACAGAGTTATTTTTACATTATAACCGTTTTCGTCCGTATAGCTCACAGTATACACTTTGACGACTTTTTCAACGGTATTCGCCTCCAGGACGAGTTTTGCCCCGTCCAGTCCGAGGTCGCCCGTGTTGACCAGTTCGCCTGAAATCGCCACTTTGCCGCTTTCAGAGTCTTTTTCGCATATGTATCCCTCTTTGAGGTTTTCAACTGTCAGAACAAACGGCTCTCCTTTCGCGCCTACGACGTCTTCAAACTTTACTCCCAGATTGTATAAATCCGTCACAATGCCGTTGTCGTAGACGTAAAACACCCCCTGAGAGTCAGAAACCTCAACCTTCAGATAATCCCTGTTTGCAGCAAGCTTGAAAGCATCTGTCAGCTGAGAATCAACTTCTACACATGCCGACATACCTGTCGCCGCAACTACCGCGATTATTACGGCTATTGCCGCAAACACAAGCTTATTTCTCTTCATCTTTCTTTCCTCCCTTGCGTGTTTTTACCGTAAGTCCTATTGCCGCCGCTACCGAAAGTCCTCCGAGCGTTACCGCAACCGTCGCCGCAAGTACGCCGTATCCCTTGAGTCCACCGCCTGCCTTGAGAGCTTTTTCTACCGCTGCCGTTGCGTTGCTCACAAGCACTTCCTTCTTAGCAGAGAGGTCTGCGAGAGCCGCGCTGAATTCTTCGTCCTCACCCTCTGCCGCCACGGCAAGTTGTTCGAGTGCGGTAACGTCTGCCGCGTCTGCCAGAGTTATATCTCCTGCAAAACGCTCCTTAACGTATTGTTTAAGCGACGCGACGTTTATTTTTCTTTCGTATTTCACACCCTCTGTTGCATTGTAGTTTTCACTCTCGGCATATCTTATCCACAGGGTATAGCTTGCCGCGAGTTCTACTTTCACCTTTCCGTCGAGTTTCTGCCATACGTTGCCGTCAAACGAGTACTCCGCCGCGACGCCGTCGTCAACGGTTACAGACAAAGCCTTGTATTCTACCTGCACTGCAGCGTTGACGCTCCTCGTTGCCTTCCTTACCGTAAAAGTATAGCTGACGGGTTGAGCCGTATAGTTCTTGTTCTCTACCGTCGCGGTAACCGTATAAGTGCCGGCATTGAGAACCTTTCCGCTTACCTCGACTCTGACGCTGAGTCCGTCTGTTACGGCAAAGTTTTCTGCAAGCTGAGCCGCACCGACTTCAAGACCGTCATAAGTCTTTTCTCTGTTGCCGTTGGTCGTTATCGTTACCGCTTTCTTTTCAATCGTCATTTTTACGGAATAAACGGTACCCTCTGCAAAACGGTAATTTGTTTTGTCCGGCAACGTTGCTACGACATCGTATATTCCTGCATCCACAGGTGCGCCGCTGAGGTCTGTTCCGTCGGACAGTTTGTAGGCAATGCTCATCTGCGCTCCGCCGTACAGAGTGCCTTGCGTCAGCGTAAAGGATGCAACCTTTGCCGTACCGTCGAATACGAGATTTGAAGGCAAGGTTATCGTTCCGCTAAGAGTTACGGGAGTGATTTTCCACTCTATCGCTCTGTCGGCGTCCGAGCCGCCTGTCCATACGTAATTGACTTTATCGTTAAGCGCAACTCTTACGTAATATGTACCAACGTTTGTTGCCTCATTGCCGCCCGTAACGTAATACAACGCGTTATCTTCAATGCTGACGCTCTGAGCCGTCGCATTGTATTCAAACTGCGAAACTCCGAGTACGGGAACGGTTACTTCAAGCCTGTTGACCGTTACGGGGATTTTCACCTGCATATTGCCGTATTTTATGATTACCTTGGTCGTCGCGCCGGTCATACCACCGTTTTCAGACGGATTTTCAACAGCAATCAGGCACTCGTCCGTTCTGACTTCCTGTTCGGTACCGTCATCGAAAGTCGCCTTAAGCTCAATGCCTGCAACTTCAAACTTTTCAAACGCGTTGTAAACAGTCTTGTCAGGTCCGCTGACGAGTTCAAAACCGGTCAGGACTTCGTCGCCTACGAACAGCGTAACGCTGCCGCTTGCGCCGTTATAGTTGTTTCCGTCTTCAGGCAGGAAAATCCACGTAACGATATTGTCGCCTTTGACGAGTTCGTAATCTGGATTCTCCCACTCTACCGTACCTGCGGTACTGCCGTCTTTCAGGCTGATAAGTACGGTGCCGAGCTTATCTCCCTGCTGGAGAAGTTTTTGCTGAACCTCGACTTCTGCTTTTGCATCCGCTTTGGTTACCGTAAACGTCGCCTCTGCCTGACTTGCAGTATAGTTGATGTCTTTTACGTTTGCGTATAAGGTATATTCGTTCGCGTCAAGCACCTGCACGCCGTCTTTGACGGTTACGTCAATCGCCACCTTTCCGTCTTTAAGCGCGGTGTCGGGCGCGACGAACAATGCCTCAAGCGTTTGTGAGTCGACCGCTTTGCCGTCGTAAACCTTTGTGTTGACAACTTCATCGCTGACGGCGATTTCAACGCTCATCGGGGCGATATTCCATACCACGCTTATTTCACGTGTTTCCTCGTTTTCCTCACCGCTCCACTTGAGGTTGTTGTTTGCAAGAGTGAACGTCGCGGTATAACCGTTTTCAGAAACGTCGGTTGCCGCGAACACGCCGCTTACGGAGTATTCAGCAGAAACAGCAAACGCAGTCTGCTCTCTGCCGTTGTAAGTCAGGTCGTACTGCACGGGTTTTATAATCGCCTTTCTCAGTATCGTCATAGTAACGCTTACGTCATCTGCAACCGTGTAGTTGGAATCCTGCGACGAGAAAGTTACGTTGTATCCGCCTTTTTTATAGTCACACGGAGCCTCTTCTTTGCCGTCGTAAAGCGATTTGAGAGCAACGTTTCCGCCGTCCACACCCTTGCCTGTCGCTTCGATTTCAAACGACGCACCGTCGTTGTAAACGAAACTCGTATATTTGGGCAAGTTGATATCGTCCGCAGTAAGCACTCTGGGCAATACGGTCAATTGCTTTTCTATGCCTTTAATGATATAAATCTGACTGTTCTTGTATATCATCACCGTATAAGTGCCGGCATTTACGACGTTTTCAACGGGGCTGCCGTTGAAGTAATAGACAAGCCCGTAAGTGTTGCCGTCGCTTGAAGTATAATCAAGCGTCGCATTGTGTGCCTGACCGTCATAGAACAGTTCGCCCTGCGGCAGGATTATGTTGTCGGCAGACATATCATCAGGAGCGTCCGTCGTGGGAGCTTTTACCGTTACTTCAACAGAATTTGCATTGTAGTAGCTTGCTTGTGCGCCTTTCAGAGCAAATTCAGCAACGTAAAGACCTATCGCGTTGGGAGTAGCAATCGCGCCGTCTTTCTTATACGTAACGGTATCTATGCTCACGTCGTCAGCACCTATTACTCCCGCGATGTCGAAATCGAACGTCAGGTCGTTGCCCGTATATTCTTTTTCTGCGGGATTTGCGGTAATAATCAACGTTGCTTTTGCTATCGTAAGCACCGCCTCTGTAGGTTCAACGGCTACGTCATAGTTGCCGTTTGCATTGTGACTTACGGTAATGCCGTAACTGCCCGGCGTATAAATTTCGCCCGCGCTCACGGTTACCTTTACGTTGTCGCTTTTAAAGAATCCTTCCGCGCCGCTGACTGTGTATTCGCTGAAATCGTATGCCTCGCCGTCGTACGTCTTGTTCACGCTCGTTTCTGCCTTAAGAGTTATCTCTTTTGCGGAAATGCTCCACGGCAGTTCGACGTCTTCATTGCCGCCCGTCGTCCACTCGTAATTGTTCTTATCCCTGAGCGTCGCGACTGCCTTGTAATCGCCCTTGTCCGTCTGCACGTTTGCGCTGAGCTCAACGTAAGTTCCGTCGACAAGGCTGACGCTCTGTTCCCCGCCGTTGTAGACGAAGGAATCTTGTGCAAGCGCGGGAGCGTCGACTTTGAGGGTCGTTACCGTAAAGGTGTACGTCTTTGTCATTTCAGGGTCAAGCGCATAGTTGGGGTCGCTGTAACCGGTCACCCTGACCGTAGCGATATCGCCTGCGTTCAGATCCGCGCCGTTGTTATAGGATATCTCTATAACGAAATCAGCCCAGGTTCCTTCTCCGAATATAGCGTTCTTTATTTCGTCATCAGTATAAGCCTTGTCCTTATACTCGACAATCTTGTCTTCGCCTTCAAGGCTTACCGTGCCGGCAGTTACGGTAAACGTATACGATGTAACCGTTTCTTCCTCAAACTTATAGTTCTGCGCGTCAACGAGCGAAATCACGACGTCTGCAATATCGTCGGCATTGACTGCGCCTTCGCCCTGTCTGTAAGTTACGCTTACGTCTACCTTGGACAAGTCTGCGCCGCCGAATACCGCCGCCACAATCTCTTCTTTGGTAAACGCCACGCCCTTATAAACCGCAGTCGCATTGTTGCCGCTTATGCTCACCGTCGCCTGTGCAACGGTCATTTTTACGGACGTGTTTTCTTTTATGACGTAATTGCCGTTGTCGGTTATCTCAAAAGTGAGAACATACGTTCCCGCATAGACAGGTGATTCTTCACTGCCGTTGTACAGCACCTTGAGAGTAACGACGTCTTTTCCGCACAAAGCTGCGGCACTGACTCTTGCTATGACTGCGTGAGCCTCGCCGTCGTACACTCTGTCGTCGTTTTCGTCAGCGGGAGCAAGCTCAATGTCTTCAGCAGAGATTTCTTTTGCTGAAATAACGAGTTTCACCTCGCCTTCAGCAAGTTTTATATTGTAATTGTTCACCGCCTCGCCGCCGTAAGAACTTACGGTAACGGTATAACTGCCTGCGTTTACGGGAACAGTATCGCTTTCGTTATACAAAAGCGTTGCGGTAAGCACGTCGCTTGCGAGATTTCCTTCAAACACTACGTTTGCCGC
>CALWHB010000012.1 GCA_944380275.1 uncultured Christensenellaceae bacterium
GGTAGTCCCGTTAGGACCGGTAGGTCCAGTCGCCCCGGTTGCTCCGGTGGGACCTGTCGGACCGGTCGCGCCTGTCGACCCGGTAGGTCCTTGAGGGATTACAAAGTCTAATATGGCTTTGTTGAGCGTGCCGGTATTCGTTACGGATGCGGCAGTTCCCGGTTCTCCCGTGGTTACGTTGCCTATTGATACCGTTGCTGCCTGACCGTCTTCGCCTGTAGCTCCCGTGGGACCTGTCGGACCGGTCGCGCCTGTGGGGCCAGTTGCGCCTGTTGCGCCGGTAGTCCCGTTAGGACCGGTAGGTCCAGTCGCCCCGGTTGCTCCGGTGGGACCTGTCGGACCGGTCGCGCCTGTCGCGCCTGTTGCACCTGTCTGTCCGCCGGCAGGACCAGTCGCGCCTGTGGGACCAGTCGCGCCTGTTACTCCTTTAAGCGTATATGAGGGGAGTGAACAGAGCATATAATACGGTGTTGAACACCGTCTTCTGCAGTTGTCGTTTATAAAAAATCGCATAGTAAAGCTCCTTTAAACTGCTACAGCAGTCGTTCATTATATGTTTTTCCAGGTGCTTTTTGTGAAAACGCGAAGGAAATGAATAATTTTTTTCAGAGAAAGTTTTATGCCTGAGTTAAAGCGAAACGGCTTGACAGAAAATGTATTGTATGATAGAATAAACTCGAAACGATACGAGTGGCGGTAAAAATGTCAGTAACTATTAAAGATTTAGCTAAAGAAACAGGGCTTGCAAACGCGACGATAAGCGCGTATCTCAACGGTGTACCTGTCAGAGAATACAACAGAGTTAAGATTGAAAAGGCTATAAAAAAACTGGGATATATAAGAAACGATTATGCGAGAGGTCTGAAGACGCATCGCTCAGGCACGGTGGGAGTTCTTATACCGGAACTGTCAAACGTGTTTTCCACAACGATTATCACTGAAATGGAAGAGTATCTCAGAGAAAAAGGATACGGGATAATCGTATGCGACTGCAAGACTGATTTGCGCAGAGAAGAAGAATCATTGCGTTTTCTTCTCTCGAAGATGGTTGACGGACTTATTATAATGCCTGTGTCAACAGATAAAAAAGCATTTTCTATCGCTGTAGAAAACAATATTCCCGTTGTCGTAATTGACAGAAAGACGAACTCAGACGAAGTTTCGCACGTTGTCATTGACAACAGAGAGATAAGTCGCAAAGCTACCGAAAAGCTGATTGAGAAAGGTTGTGAAAGAATTGCGCTTATCACGGGAAACACCGAAGTGTATACTGCCGGAGAGAGAAAAGAAGGTTATGAAGAGGCAATGCGCGCTGCAGGATTGTATGACGAAAAAGCTGTCCGCGACGGTAAACTGAGCGTCGAAGGCGGCTATGCGGCAACAAAGAGTATTCTCAACGAAATCCCTGACACCGATGCGATTTTCGTAACAAACTACGAAATGACGATTGGCAGCATAATCGCTCTCAACGAAGAAGGAAGAAAAATAGGAAAAGATATTGAGTTTACGGGATTTGACAAAGTTGAGATAACTAAGGCTTTCGTTCCCGAAATGAGGACGGTGAATCAGCCGCTGCCGGAAATTGGAAAGGTCGCTGCGGAAACGCTTATAGATATGATTGGAGGCGGAAAACCGCGCGACATCATACTGAAAGCCGAAATAGTCTGAAAACATCCCCTTTAAAGGGGTAAAAATTTTATCACAAACTCGAAACGATACGAGTTTTGCATAAAGGGAGGAAATAGGGCGTAATGAAATTTCCAAAGATAGGTATGGGAACCTTCGGGTCTGACAAATACGATGAATTAACAGTCGCGCATGCGGTGGAATACGCAATAAAAGCCGGATACAGGCTTTTTGACTGCGCATCTGTTTACGGAAACGAAGAACAGATAGGCGACGTCCTGAAAAATGCTTTCGACAGAGGTATTGTGAAAAGAGAGGACATCGTCGTCATGAGCAAAGTCTGGAACGATATGCACGGCGAAGGCGACGTCGCAAAGAGTTGCGAAAAGTCTATAAGAGATTTGAAAACAGGCTATCTGGACGTGTATTTCGTACACTGGCCGTTTCCTAATTATCACGCTAAAGGTTGCGACGTAACGAGCAGGAGCGAGGACAGCAAACCTTTTTTCGCAGAAGATTTCCTCAGAGTCTGGAGGCAGATGGAAGACCTTAAGGACAGAGGATTGGTAAAAGAAATTGCAGTCAGCAATATGACCGTGGCAAAAATGAAAGCCGTTTTGCCGTATTGCAGAATCAAACCGTACGCTATTGAAATGGAACTGCATCCCACGTTTCAGCAAAAGGAGCTGTACGAATATTGCAAGGAAGAAGATATAAAGATTGTAGGCTATTGCCCTTTAGGTTCACCCAACAGACCTGAAAGGGACAGAACGGAAGAAGACATTGCGGATACAGAATTGCCTCAGATAAAAGAAATCGCGTCAAGACACGGCTGTCATCCTGCGGAAGTCTGTATTGCATGGGCGATAGGAAAGGGGCACACGCCGATACCGTTTGCGTCCAAAGAAAGAAATATCGATAATAATTTAAAAGTTGAAAAAGACGTGATTCTTTCTGAAGAAGAAATACAAGCTATTGACGCTCTCGATTGTGGCAACAGGCTTATAAAAGGACAGGTTTTTCTATGGAAAGGCACAGAAGACTGGCATGATTTGTGGGACGAAGACGGAACAATCGCAGATTGGCGGTTTGAAAACAATGTCTGGAAAAAACAAGGAGAAAGAAAATGAAAGGCAAGATGACAGGGGCAATATTACCCGGAAACAGCACTGTGGAATTCAGACAGTTTGACATACCCGTTCCGGGACACGGACAGGTTCTTATTAAGACAATGGCGTCGACTATTTGCGGCAGCGATATAAGATGTATTTACCGTGAACATACGGGCAAGGGCGCAGAAGGGTATATTCCCGGAACCATTGCGGGACACGAGCCGTGCGGATACATTGTCGAAGAAGGGGAAGGGCTTAAGAGATTCAAAAAAGGCGACAGAGTAATTGTGTACCACATAAGCGGGTGCGGAGTCTGTTATGACTGCCGCAGGGGGTATGCGATAAGCTGTACAAGTCCTCACAGACAAGCTTACGGCTGGCAGAGGAACGGGGGTATGGCACCATATATACTTGCAGAAGAAAAAGACCTTATTCCGCTCCCTGACGAGCTGTCGTATTATGACGGAGCGCAGGTTGCGTGCGGATTCGGCACGACATACGAGGCTCTTGAAAAAATAGGCGTATGCGGCGATGATGCCGTGTTGGTAGTCGGACTGGGACCTGTAGGACTTGCTACGGCAATGCTTGCAAAAGCTATGGGCGCGCAATGTGTTATCGGTGCGGAATACGCAGACGAACGTATTGAAATTGCAAAAAATCTGGGTCTTTTCGATTATGTGTTCAAATCCGACGCGAACGCGATTGAGAAAGTATTGTCTGTTACGGGAGGCAGGGGAGTTGAAAAAGCCGTCGACTGTTCTGCAAACGACAACGGAAGACAACTTGCGATAAGAGCGACCCGTTCTTACGGAAAGATTGCGTTTGTGGGAGAAGGAAACAGCTGTACGTTTAATCCTTCGCCTGACATTATCCACGGTCAGAAGACGATTTACGGCAGTTGGGTTACTTCGCTGTGGCGCATGGAAGAACTCGTTGAAAAAATAGTCAGATGGGATATACATCCCGACAAACTGATTACGCATAAGTTCCCGTTGGAAAAGGCAGAAGAGGCATACGCACTGATGGCAAGCGGAAAATGCGGAAAAGTCGCAGTGGTTTTCGATGAGAAATAATGTCATCGTTTATTGCTAAAAACAGAATTGCCGTAAATAAGCAAGCCGTATAAGAGGCTTGAGTCGCAAACTGAAAAGCAGCAAAATTCAGGTAGCAGGGAAATAAGGGAAATTATGATAAAAGTAAAAGACTTTGCTAAAAAAGTTGCGTTGTTCTGGAACAAGCCGCCACAGGGCAGATATCTCAATCTCAAAGAGATTGTCTGCCTCGGCGGTGCCGGACTTGGCGTCAGTTTTATATGCAATCTTATAAACATGTACGTTACTATAGGGCAGTTGCCGCTCATATACAATATGGGCGACTACGGTACGCTGCATGCGACAATCATATACCTCGTCGCATGTGTGGGAGGGCTTGTGCTGACTCCCGTATACGGCAAGGCGATACAACGTACAAAATCCAAGTGGGGCAGATATAAACCTTACATATTGTTTCTTGCGCCCTGCGTTTCCGTCCTCGGAGTGTTTGCGGTGTGGTCGCCGGGAGGACTGAGTCTTACACAAAGGATAATCTATGTGTATTGCCTCAGTATACCGACCTTGCTTGTGTGGAATCTTTGGTTTAATACGTGGAATCTTTTCCCCGGCGTATTTACGCCTAATCAGCAGGAAAGAGTGGATATATGGTCGCCTATAGGACTTGTAATGGGATTTGCGCCCACGGTGATGAACGTACTTAAGGACGTGTTTGCCGGTATATGGGGCGACGTGAACGCTGCAAGAATATTCGGTGTTACGAGTTGTGTCGTCGGTATGTCGTGCATACTTCTGCTTACAAGGGTAAAAGAACGCGTTTTTATTACTGATACCGAAAATACCGACAATAAAATAGGCGCGATTGCCGGATTGAAAATGGTACTGAAAAACAAACCTCTTTTAATCCTTACGCTTGCGCTGACTCTCGGTTGTATGAAAGGTACCATTGATACCGTATGGCATATCATTGCGAGAGTAAAATATGCAGAAGATATGGCGACTGCAGCACAGATTTTCGGTGCGGTAAGTATAGTCGTGGGATTTGCTGCGACTCCTAATATGGTTTTGCTGCCGCTTTTTACGAGAAAGATGAACAACCGTACGATAATGATTATGTGGCAGGCGTTCAATACGTGCGCATATCTGATACTGGCGATTATCGGTTTCGGAAATTTCAAGCCGGGGACAACGTCGGCTGTAATTATAACTGCTTTGCGCTTTGTGGCGAGTTTTAACGCTATAGGCTCTCTTCAGCCGCTTATGCTGTCAGAGATAGGCGATTATCAGCAGAAACTTACGGGATACAGGCTGGAAGGTTTTATACAGACGATAGCGTATTCTTTCCCTCTCGTTGTTACGCAATTGTGTGCGTTGATACCGGCGGTTATACAGGGAAAAATCGGTTTCAATCCCAACAATTATGAGATAGTGAGCGGACAATCCAACGTTCTGTCCGAAGAACTTATATCAATTGCCGAGAGATATGCCGACATTGCAATATGGATTTCTACGGCATCCGGATTTTTGATGCTGGTGTGTCTGTGTTTTTATTCCCTTGACAAGAAAAAACATGCTAAAATAATAGAGGAACTCAGACAAAATTCTGTTAATTCCGAAGAAATTGAAAGCGATATGACAGACAAAGAGTGTTCTGATTGCGAAATGTCTTTTGACGGTACCGTCGAAAGCTATGAAGAGAAATCAAACGACGCAGATAAGGAGGAGTAATGAGCAGACTTTATTTCAGCGCACCCGCGCACAGCTGGTATGAATCTTTGCCTGCCGGTAACGGAAAGACCGCTATGGTCGTTACGGGAGGAAAAAGTTGTGAAAAACTCTGGTTTAACGATGCCGAGTTGTGGTCCGGATATCCGAAAAATCACGACAGACAGAGCGCGAAGGATGCGTTGCAAAAAGCGAGGGAGCTTGTTTTTAGCGGGCGTACGTCAGAGGCTGATGAGTTTGTAAGAAAAAATCTTTACGGCAATTACAGTGAGGCGTTTATGCCTCTCGGTACGGTCAAAATCAGATTCAAAGCCGGGAGCAATAAACGTTATTCAAGGACCCTCAATCTTGAAAACGGAATTATAGAAACCGATTGCGAAAGCATTTTGAGAAAGGCTTTTGTGTCATATCCTCATAAAGTCGCTGTTTATTCCGTTGAGGGAAAATCGCCATTTTGTGCCGTTATAAGTGCGAAATCTATACTCAGATATACCTCTTGCATTAAAGACGGAGTGCTTACGTTAAGCGGAAACGCTCCTGATTATGCTGCGCCGAATTATCTAAGAACAAAAGTCTTTCCCGTGCGTTACAATGAGAAAAAAGCGGCTGCGTTCTGCCTCGCTCTAAAAACGGAAACGGACGGTAAGACAGAAGAACGCGGCAAAACTCTTATTATAAAAGACGCGACTTATTTGCGCGTATACGCTGTAACGGAAACAGGTTTTAAAGGCTATGACCGGATGCCGGATACAGACAGAGAAAAAATAAAATGTAAAGCGGTTGAGGAACTGCTTGGAATAAACGCGGATTATGAAGAAATCGAACGTGCGCACATAGACGATTATCGCTCTTTGTATTGCAGACAGAAACTTCTGCTCAAAGAGGGCGGCGGCGACGTGTTGAAACTGCTCGACGCTGCAAGGAAAGGAAAAACCGACGCGGAACTTATAAATCTTATTTACGATTACGGCAAGTATATGACGATTTGCGGCAGCAGGAGCAGTCAGCCGCTCAATCTCCAGGGACAATGGAATAAAAGCGTACGTCCGCCCTGGAGCAGCAATCTTACGACGAACATCAATGCTCAGATGAACTACTGGGGTGCGACCAGAGCAGGACTGGAAGAGTGTATGCAGCCGTTTTACAAAGCCGTACTCGAAATAGCAGAGAGAGGAAAGAAAACGGCAACAAGCAATTTCGGCGCGAGAGGTTTCTGCTGTAATCACAATGTCGATATTTGGCGCAATACGTCGCCAGTGCAAGGGGACCCGTGTTATATGTATTCTCCTTTGTGCGGGGCGTGGATGGCAAACGAGATGTATGCGCATAAAAAGAACTGCGGCAAAATTGACGAAGAAACGGTTTTTGTCGTTGAAGAAAGCGCGAAATTCTGTCTGGATTATCTGACGGAATATAAAGGAAAGGCTGTAATATGCCCTTCGGTGTCGCCGGAAACCGCTTATAACGAAAACGGAAGGAGAGTAGCGGTGGGCATTGCCTCTGCATACGAAATGTCCCTTGTCAGGCAGACATTTGCAAACTGTCTTGAAATCAGCACGGACGAACAGCTAAAAGAAGAGATAAAAGCAGTTTTTCCGCGGCTTTATCCGTATGAAAATGCAGAAAACGGTCTTGCGGAGTGGGCGGGAGCAAAGATGTCCGCAGAAAAAGGACACAGACATTTTTCGCCGCTGTACGGTGTTTATCCCGGAAACGTTATAAAGGAAGGCAGCAAAGAATACGAGTGGGCAGAAAAACTGTTCAGGTACAGACTGGAAAATTCTTCGTCGTCAATCGGATGGAGCGCGGCATGGTCGATATGTCTTGCCGGAAGATTCAAAGACGGCATTGCGGCAAAAAAAGTGATTGAGTCGTTTACCGCAAGGTCGGTTATGAACAATCTGTTTGACTATCATCCGCCGTGTTATTTCCAGATTGACGGAAATATGGGATTTGTTGCAGGAATAAACGAATTGCTTTTGTCGGAAAACGACGGAGTTATAAGTCTGTTGCCTGCATGGTTCGATACAATAAAAAGCGGCGAAGTCAGAGGATTTGTCGTGCAGGGTGCAAAAGTGGATTTCTGCTGGAAAAACGGCAAAGTCGTAAGTCTGAAGGCTGACAGACCTGTAAAGGCAGTAAATAAAAATATAGACGAAAACGCAATAACGGAAAACGTTATTTTGGTGTGATATGAAAGTTTTTTATGCTAAGGATTACGGGATTGTTCCCGGTAAAGAAGTCGCAAAACAGGTTGACGTTCTCCTGAGAAAAATGTCGGAAGACGATTGTGAAAAAGTCGTTGAGATAGAAAAAGGGGAATATTTTATGAACAGCATGCGAAACGTTTCGGATTATTGACGCGAACGACTGCGGTGTTTCTGCCGCTGACGGCTTTAAAACATAGAAAGATTATTCACTTGATAAATGAAATCAGATTTTGTCAAGACTCCATTTTACTTCGTGAACTATACTGCTGCCGGGGCTGAGTGCTTTGACGGGGGAAAGCGTTTCTATCTCCAGCATTTTGTCGCAGGTGTAGCACTCGACGTTGCATGAATAATCTGAGTATCTTCCTTCTTTTGTTTCGCGGCTCATCTTAAACAACATGTTTTTTATGCTGACAGATAATTCTTTATTTGTGAATACGCCTATTTTAAATGCAGAAGGTCTGTTTTTCTGTTCAACTTCGATATAATTGTTTTCAAGCGTGAATCTGTCGTCTTTGAGGTCGGTATAACTCCAAAGTACGAGATTTCTGTTGGGAAGAAGTCCCGTATCTTCTTCCGGGAGAGGGATATAGGCTTTGGCACCTTTATCCATAACCGACAGAGTCCATACAGCCAGTTCGTCTGAAACAGTGTCGGATACGTTTATGAGAGTATGCGTTACGGTAGCGTTTCCGTCGTCGTGCATCTGAACCGAAAGGATTTTTCTCAGCCCCGTTGTAGACTCGTCTTCTGAAATAAAATCGGTTTTATCGTCGGTTTCGACAATTCTGACAGGGGAGTTGTCGGGATAATACGTGTCTTCGTATTCAGGGCTTTTCCAGAGTCTGTGTCCTCCGTATATGTGCCAGATGCCTTTGTCTTTCAGATTTTCTTTTATAAATGCACTGTCGCGGTTTATTGTATCGTTCAAATCTTCAAAGAATATATTTTCGCCGCCGTCGTAGCCGTAAAAAATAATTCTCGGTCCGACGTCAACCGTAACAAGCATTTTTTTGCCGCCTTTACGTAATACGGCACATCTGCCGTATATTTTATAATTTTCAAACTCCATATTGTACCTCTCAAGCCGTATCGTACGGCATATTTTTTTGAACGGACGAATCGACTTCAATATTTACATATTAGTCGAAACGTTTCGTGTTTGCAATTTGATTATATCAGATATACGTGTTTTTGTCAATTCTTATTTCTGATTGAAAGATAGAATAAACTGCTAAGGCATAAAGCGCAATACGGCTTGAGAAAAAAAAGAGGTTTAAATATCAAAATAATTGTTATTAGCTTGAAGAGGATACGTCGATATGTTAAGATATAAATGCAGTCTGCTGACTTTTAATGATTTTCAAAAGGGGAAAAGATGTTGAAAAAATTAGTTGTTGTTTTGATTGTAGCTTTTGTTGCGATGTTTGCTGCCTCGTGTAAAGACGCAGAAATAGCCGGACGCAAATCCGATAGCGTCATTTCTGTTGCAGACAACATGTATTTCGACGAAAGCGAGTGGGTTGCTTATCTTGCCGAAGAAAAAGAAATTTGTCTTGCAGAAGACGGAGAGAGCGAATACAAAATCGTATATCCTTATTCACAAAAAGACAGTTTTGAAGAAGACGCGCTTTATCTGAGCAACGTTCTGAGAAAAATGACCGGGGACGAAGACGGTTTTGAAGTTGTCGGCGACAATGAATTTTATGCGGGAAAATACATTTCTCTCGGGGATACCGTTTTCTCTGCAGGTATTGAGGCAGAAGGGATTGATTACGACGGGTACGTTATAAAAAGCGTTGACGGCAATATTTTTATCAAAGCCTCTTCATCTGCAGATTCACTTACGGCGAAGGACGGTGTTATAAACGGTATTTACGGCTTTGCTGAAGACGTACTTGGCTGTATGTTCGTGAGAAACGATTATGATTATATTCCAAACGCCCCCACAGTATATCTTGCGCCTGTCGATATAAAAGAAAGTCCTGATTTTGCATGGAGAAGAATATATCAATACGAGGTTTCTCAGGACGGTTGGAGCAAAAGGATAAAAAGCAACGGGACGGGTGTAAAATCGGATATCGGCAACGATGCCAACAACTACTGGGGAACGTGGTGCCACAGCGTATTCACGTTTGTAAACCCTGATATTTATTTTGAATCTCACCCTGAATATTTTGCATATATCGACGGGAACCGAAGAGTCGAATATAAAGGCAATCTCACGCAGCTTTGCTTTACCAATCCCGATATTTATCCGATTATAGAGGCAAAACTCGCTGAATTTATTGAAAAATACCCTGATGCCAAATACTGGGATTTCAGCATTAACGACAACAACAATTATTGTCAGTGTGAGGAGTGCGAAAAGTCTTATGAAAAATATAATTCAAGAGCAGGTGCGCTGATTGAAATTATCAACAGACTTGCAGAGCGTTTTCCCGATAAATATATAAGCACCCTCGCATATTTTTACACAAAGGACGTGCCTGAAGGGATTGAGTGCGCAGACAACGTGAATATAGTTATCGCGCCGATACAGACGTCGCAGCTATACAGTAGTAAATACGGCGAAAACGCAGCGTCCGCGCAGGCAAAGAAAATGGTCGAAGACTGGAGTGCGATATGCGACAATCTCTTTTTGTGGGATTATGTCGTCGATTTCAAGAATCTTCTTATGCCTTATCCGAACTTCGCCGTTCAGAAAGAAAATGCCGAATTTTATAAAGAACGCAACGTCAAAAGCGTATTTCATCAGGGCAGCAGAGAAAAGAAAGACGAGTTTGCGTGTCTTAGAAGTTATCTCCTTGCAAAACAGCTGTGGGATACTGATACCGACGTCAACGCTCTGCTTGGCAAATACGTCAGCGTAACTTACGGCGACGCGGCAGAATATATTGCGGAATATATTGATATTATGCATGAATCGGTGCGGACAGAGGCTGCAGAACTCGATTTGTACGACGCGCCCGAAAACCATTACGGGGATTATCTGAGCAACGATAATGTTGAAAAATATATGCAACTTACGCAAGACGCACTCAATGCCGTCGGCGACGATGCAATTAAAGTCGGCTTTGTCGAAGAAATCAGAATAAACGTCCTTTATGCCAAGATGTACTGTCAGGGATGGAACGTAAACGAAAAAGAAGAGGCTTTTGAAGAATTTACCGCTCTTGTTACAAAACACGGAATAGAAAGACCTTATGAAATCGCGCCGCCCGACATGGAAGAATTTCTGAGCGATACCTATCCTAAGTATCTTTCAACTATAAAGCTTTGGATTTCTCTGAGCGTAATCGGCGGAGTCGTTTTTGTATGCGTTCTGATTGCAATACCTGTAATAATCGCAAGACGAAAAAGACGGAAACAGAATATGTGAACAGGAAAGACTTATGCTCATCTGGTATCGGACGCTAAAAACAGAATTGAATATTGATTGCTTTATTGTTTTGGATTATAAGACAAAAGCGGAAGTCGTCGGACTTTTCCCGGTATATAACGACTTGATTTGATAAAAAAAGCGTTCATACCGGCTTTTAGGGCGTATATACGGCTCATACCGCTCATAAAATAGCGGTATGTGGAAGAAGACTTTGACGATTGATAAGAAGTATGACAAAGAACTCAGAGCGTTGCTCAGAGAACTCGGCAAGAATAAGTCGCTTGTTTTTACGGTAGAGGAGGACAGGTCGAGAAAAGTTGTTTCTGTTGCGTCGACGGGTGCGGACATCAACGCTGCAAACGATTATCTGTCCGACAGAGTAGCAAGACTTCTGACGACTTATTTCAAGCACGCTTTTATTTCAGACAGGCTTAATAAAAAAGAGTTTGACGAGGCGGAGGCGTGCCTTATGGCTGTTATGATTTATTATGACTGTGAAGGAGATTATGCAGAAATTTTCGATAAATTGCGTGATTACGAAGTAATAAGCGTGGACGGAGTTTATAACTTTGCAATCAAAGACATAAAGGAGGATTGGCAGGAGCTTTGCGACGTTTCCGGCAGTCTTTTCGACGGAAGTTACTGCGACGACGACCTGTACGACGTGGCTTGTTACGTAGTGGAGGAAAAAGCAGACAGGACGAGGCTCATGATTGCCGACGCTCAGAACCCGGTTGTAACCGATGTCGCGAAAGGGGTTTTTGTAACGGTTGACGATTTTTACGGGGATAAAAGGCTTAATCTCATAAACTGCGCAGTCGGATGCGGGGCGAAAGAAATCACTTTTGACGCCGGTTTCAAGGATAAAAAACTTTTTTCGGCATTGTCGAGATTCGCAAAAATAAAAATCATCTGATTTACAAGCAACGGCGACGAAATCGCGTAAAACGGATTTAAAAAACCGTTGACAACGTTGCTGCGGCGGTTTATAATAAATGCACAAAGCAAATGCCGCGCCCGTTGAGGGCAGACAGAGGACAAGCTGCAACGTTACGAGCCACAGAGAGCTTTCGGGAGCTGAGAAGAAAGCGCAAACGGTCGTTGACAGTACCACCGCTGAAAGGCACGTTCCGTACGAAACGGAAGAATTAAGCGACGGCGAAAGCCGTAAGTAAGGTGGAACCGCGACATATTGTCGTCCTTACGTGAAAACGTAAGGACGTTTTTTATACGCAAAACGGAGGTTTTATTATGATAATTACGCTCAAAGACGGAAGTAGTAAAGAGTACGAGAACGGAAAAACCGTGCTTGAAATCGCAAGGGACCTTTCAGAAGGTCTGGCGAGAGTTACGCTTGGCGCGATAGTGGACGGAAAAGTCGTTGAGGCAAATACCGTTCTTGACAGCGACTGCAATCTGCAGATACTCACTTTTAAAGACCCGGAGGGAAGAAGGATATACCGCCATACCTGCGCGCACGTGCTAGCGCAGGCTGTTAAGAGCGTCTATCCGACGGTTAAACTGGCTATCGGACCTGCAATTGACGACGGTTTTTATTATGACTTCGACTTTACGACTCCGATAACGATGGAACAACTCGACAAGGTTGAAGAGGAAATGAAACGCATCATCAAAGCAAACTATCCCCTCGAAAGATTCGTTCTGCCCAGAAAAGAGGCGTTAAAACTCATGAAGGGATTTGACGAACCCTATAAGGTAGAACTCATAAACGACCTGCCCAAGGACGCAGAAATTTCCTTCTACCGTCAGGGCAATTTTACCGACCTTTGCGCAGGACCGCATCTGCCGTCAACAGGTATGATAAAAGCTTTCAAGCTGACAAGCCTTACCGGAGCTTACTGGCGCGGCAACGAGAAAAACAAGATGCTTTCGAGAATATACGGCACCTGCTTTGATAAGAAGAGTGAACTGACAGAGTATCTTGCGGCAGTCGAAGAGGCAAAAAAGCGCGACCACAACAAACTGGGCAGAGAACTTGGCATCTTTATGACAGACGAGAAAATAGGTCAGGGTCTGCCTTTGCTTATGCCTAAGGGAACGAAAATTTTCCAGACTCTGACACGTTTTGTAGAGGATGAAGAGGAAAGACGCGGCTATGTGCGTACGAAAACTCCGTATATGGCAAAATCCGACCTTTACAAGGTTTCGGGACACTGGGACCATTACAAAGACGGTATGTTTGTTATAGGCGACGAGGAAAAGGACGACGAAGTTTTCGCTCTGCGTCCTATGACTTGCCCGTTCCAGTATACCATATATAACAACGGACTCAAAAGTTACCGCGACCTGCCGATAAGGTACGGCGAAACCTCGACGCTGTTCAGAAACGAGGCAAGCGGAGAAATGCACGGTCTTATCCGTGTCAGGCAGTTTACAATCAGCGAAGGACATATCGTATGTACGCCTCAGCAGCTCGAAGAAGAGTTCAAAGGCTGCGTCGACCTTATCAAATATATGCTGACTTGCTGCGGTCTTCAGAACGACGTAACTTACCGTTTCTCAAAGTGGGACCCCAACGATACTAAGAAGTATATCAATGAGCCGGAAACATGGAATAAGGCTGAGGATACGATGAGAAAAATCCTCGACCATCTTGGAATCGAGTATACTGAGGCGGTAGGAGAGGCGGCGTTCTACGGACCTAAGCTGGATATTCAGATAAAGAACGTACACGGCAAAGAGGATACGATAATCACCGTACAGGTAGATATGTTCCTTGCTGAAAATTTCGATATGAGCTATGTTGACGAAAACGGAGAAAAGCGCAGACCTTATATTATACACCGCACTTCTATCGGCTGCTATGAACGTACGATAGCTTTGCTAATCGAGAAGTTTGCAGGTGCGTTCCCGCTGTGGATTGCTCCCACTCAGGTAAAAGTAATCAGCCTCACTGACAGAAACGCCGCGAGTGCGAAAGCTATATCCGACAAGCTTTACGGTTACGGTATCAGAACCGAAGTTGACGACAGGAGCGAAACGGTCGGCTATAAAATAAGGAGTGCGCAGCTGGAAAAGGTTCCTTATATGATAGTAATTGGCGATAAAGAGGCAGAAACGGGAGTGCTTTCGGTAAGACGCAGAGGCGAGGGAGTTATAGGAGAGATGAGCCTCGACGACTTTATCGCACGACTGCTCAAAGAGATTGCAGAAAAACGTCTTGACTGATTTGCGAAGTCGTCTGCAGAAATACAATAAAAAATAAATATAAATATCAATAAAACAAAAAGTCTTCCGACAAAGTGCGTGTCCCATAGGGATTTTTATAAACATTATATAATTGCACTTTCAAGCGGAGAAAAAATCAGATTCCATTACGGAGTCTGATTTTTCTTTTGTTGTGGTAATCAATTCAAATTGCAATCATCTTGTCTTTTTGATATAATATAGTAAAGAAAAACATTAACTGTTTCTTTATCAAAACTATGTTATAATAAAAATGACTTATTACGTGAAGCAAATAAGATGAAAAAACTTCCCAAACAACTTAAAAACGTGCTGTTCACGATAATTATATTGATTGTTGCGTTCGGGGTATCCGTTCTTTTACAAGACGTGCTTACGATACAAGAACACGTTACGACGGTGTTTGTTTTTGCCGTGTTTTTAGTATCTCTTTGTACGGACGGATATTGGTATGGTATCATTACTGCACTTGTAGGAATGCTTGCAGTAAATTGGGCTTTTACCTTTCCGTTTTTTGAATTTAATTTTACCATTCCCGAAAATCTTTTATCGGCTGTTATTATGATTGTCGTTTCCATATTAACGAGTATGCTTACGACGAAGGTAAAGCGTTCGGAAGAAATAAAAGCAATCGGTGAAAAAGAACAAATGAGAGCAAATCTTCTTCGTGCTGTTTCTCACGATTTAAGAACACCGCTTACGACCATTTACGGGGCAAGTTCCACAATGATAGAAAATTACGAGAGTGTTCCCGATGAACAAAAACTTAAAATATTGGGCGGTATCAAAGAGGACGCGCAATGCCTTATCCGTATGGTGGAAAATTTGCTGTCCGTTACAAAAATCGAAGAAGGAAAAGTAAAACTTATCAAAACCCCTACCGTATTGGACGAATTGATAGACTCGGTTATCGTAAAATTCAAAAAACACTATCCTACGCAAGAGATTGATTTGGATATTCCCGAAGAAATTGTCCTTATTGCTATGGACGCTATTTTGATAGAACAGGTGCTTATCAATCTTTTGGAAAACGCCGTTCAACACGCAACGGGAATGACGAAACTTTCCCTAAAAGTCTATGTAATTGACAATAAAGCCATTTTTGAAATAAAAGACAATGGTTGCGGTATTGCAAAAGAACGGCTTGAAACGATTTTTCAAGGCAATTACGAAAAGAGTGAAAGTCTTTACGATAGTCAAAAACGAAATGCAGGCATCGGACTTTCCGTTTGTGCTACGATTATAAAAGCGCACGATGGTTCAATTCATGTAGAAAACAACAAAGATGGTGGCGCGAAATTCCGCTTTTCGTTGGATATTGAGGAGATGAACAATGAGCAATAAATATAGAATTTTGATTGTTGAAGATGAAAATAATATACAAACGTTTATTTCTGCATTATTAGAAGCAAACGGTTATCAAGCAATTACAGCAAACACTTGTTACCAAGCAGAAATGTTGTATGGTTCATACTTGCCCGATTTAATTATTTTAGACTTGGGTTTACCTGATAAAGACGGTAGCGAGTTGATATCAAAATTACGAGAAAACGATTCCGTTCCTATTATTGTTTTGTCTGCACGTAGCAAAGAAACAGACAAGGTAAATGCTCTTGATTTAGGGGCAAATGATTATATCACAAAGCCGTTTGGCTCGGCAGAACTTTTGGCACGAGTCCGTTCTGTATTAAGGAATAGCCGACATAATGAATTAGGACGATTGCCAAACGCAAAATTTATTGTTGGTGATTTACTTATTGATTACGAGGCGCGACAAATCTTTGTTAAAGATGAAGAAATTAAATTAACGCAAACGGAATACAATATTATTGCGTTTTTATCCGAACATTCGGGAAAAATGATGACGTATGCGACAATAATAAAAGCGATTTGGGGCGGTTGTGCGGACGAAAGCAGTATTAAAAAATTACAGGTAAATATGGCAAATATTCGCAAGAAATTCGGAGCGAAACCGGGCGAAGATTATTACATTACAAATGAACTTGGTGTAGGATATCGAATGAACGAAAAACCCGATTAAATTTAATCTTAACTAAATCTTTACTGTGTATATGTTATACTATAAAAGTAAAAATTTTATAAAAGGAGAAAAATGTGGACGACTTTCCTCGATGTAGCCTACTAAACAACTTCTTTTGTAAATCTTCTATTTGCAAAAGTATAAACGTTTATAGTCTAACAATGTATATTCTACGTTGTTAGCCGTTTTACTTTATACTAACATTTACAAATAGGAGAATTACAAATGGACATATTTTATCAGTTATTATTACAGTTTATACTAATTTTACTCAACGCCTTTTTTGCGGCAACGGAAATAGCGATTATTTCTTTAAACGAAAAGAAAGTAAAAGCCCGTGCTGACGAAGGCGATAAAAAAGCAAAGAAGATGCTAAAAATCATCAAAGACCCGACGAAATTCCTTTCGACGATACAAATTGGTATTACGCTTGCAGGTTTTCTCGGCTCGGCATTTGCGGCAGATAATTTTGCGGAAAGGTTGTCGGGTTGGCTCGTTACAACGTTTAACGTTTCGGCGCAAGGTGCAAGCGTTATCAACACCGTTTCAGTTATTGTAATTACGTTAATCCTTTCTTACTTTACCCTTGTTTTGGGTGAACTTGTCCCCAAACGTTGGGCAATGAAGCATAAGGAAAAACTTGCTAACGGCGTATGTGGCATTATTTCCGTTTTAACGGTTATCTTGAAACCCGTTATATGGTTTTTGACTGTTTCTACAAACGGCGTTCTTCGTTTGTTTGGTGTAAAGCCTAACGATGACGACGAAGCCGTTTCGGAAGAAGATATCGTTCTTATGCTTGACGCAGGTGGCGACGGAGGTACTATCGACAAAGAGGATATAAAATACATTAAAAATGTTTTTAGACTTGACGGTATGACCGCAGAGGACGTGATGACACCGAGAATGAGCGTAGTGTGTATATCTGACACTGCAAGTGATAACGAGATTATTCAAATGATTGAAACGGAAGGCTATTCTCGTATTCCCGTTTATTCGGGCGACGTGGATAATATTGTTGGTATTTTGTACGCGCGTGAATATTTGTTAAAGCGTGGAACGCCTAACTTTGAATTAAAACAAATTTTGAAAGAGCCGACGTTTGTTCCGAAAGGAAAATCTTTGGATATCTTGTTTAAGGAAATGCAAAAATCGCATACGCATATCGTTATTCTTATCGACGAATATGGTATGACTTCGGGTATCGTTACGATGGAAGATATTTTAGAAGAACTTGTGGGCGAAATTTGGGACGAACAAGACGAAGAGATAGAGCCGATTACAAAGGAAAGCGATACAGTATTTTTTGTGAAAACTAATATTTCCGTTGAAACGTTTTTTGATTATTTCAATTTAGTAAGAGATGAAAATATTGAATCTGCAACGGTAAATGGTTGGATTATAGAAAACCGTGAAGATATTCCCCAAGAAGGTTATTCCTTCGATTATGATAAATTGAGAATTACTGTTACGAAAGTGGAAAATAAGCAAACGCAAGAAATTAAAGTAGAAATTTTAGAGCATACAGATATGCATATTTAAGAGAAGAAAACTAAATAGAATGAGAAAAGGCGTGGCATCACGCCACGCCTGACTCTTCAAAGACAGCACCTACCGCAAAAAATCCCTATTGGACACGCGGTAAAACGGAAGACTTTTTTTCTGTCTTTGTTATTATAATTTATTTGCGGTAAATCGACGCTGCATCGTCGAAAAGAGCAGTTATTTTGTTCCTTAGCGACGAGGGCAGAATTACTTCGATTTCCGCGCCGAATCCCGCGAGTTTCCTGAGGGTTGCCTCATTGTCGTAAACCTCACCTTGCGCAATATAAAAACCGCCGTCCTGAGCGCGGTTGACGTTTTCTATTCCCAGCCACTCTTCGATATCGTAACGTGCAGGCTCTTTGACCTTAAGCGTAATTCTTATCTTGTCTTTCTGCGTAGGGTCGCACAAGTTCCACTCTTTTTCATAAGCAGGTATCTGATATTTTGTATCCAGCATTATAATATGCGTTATCCTCGAAATCTTGAAAAGTCGCAATGCTTTGTCTTTCAGACAGTTTGCATATACATACCATTGATTGTTTGACAAAACGAAGGCGTAAGGTTGAATATCTCTCTCGCTGATTTCTCCTATGCGGTTGTGATAACTTATTCTGACAGTGCGTTTTTCTTTTTTTGCTGCTGCAATAGAATCGAATTTTGCCGCGAGTTTAGGGTTTGAAAGCAGAGTGTTTGCGTTGTCGACTACAAAGTCTTCGTTTATAAAACCGCTTTGCTGAGCAGAGCGCACGTTTTTTATTGCGGTAAGTTTTTTTATGACCGCATTTACTTTGTCTGTATTGGGCTGAATAGCGTTGAGGGCAGCGACGATGAGCTGCAGCTCTTCTTTGTTAAAATAATTTGCACTCAGTTTGAAGTCGTCGCCTATCATTATGCCTCCGCCGCGTCCTTTCTGACAATAAACCGGTATGTGAGCCATACTCAGTGCGTCGACATATCTGTAGACCGTTCTCTGACTGATTTCAAGCTTTGCGGCAAGTTCTTCTGCAGTTACCACATCGTTATTCAGAAGTTCTATAAGCATCGTAAACAGATTGTCTATCATAATATATACGCTCCTTTATGAATATTTTAATAAATTTATGCGAAAAAGTCAAATTAAATATGACATATTAAGTCAGTTTTTACGCATAAAATGAATATTATTCAGAGATTTTAAGTAAACAATATTGAACGAAACGAGGATTACAATGCAAATTTCTTTTACATTTGATTGCTGAAAGTGCTATGAAAAGCGCAGAAAATCCCGTATGTACGCGTATTAAAAGAATAATGCAAGAATAATGCAAAAAAAATTTAAAAAAGTGTACGATATTATTTGCCTATAAAAAATCATTGTGATAAAATATGCACAATAAATTTATTTATATACATGAGGTATACGATTATGAACGCTTACGTACAAAGAGTGTTGAACGACCTGGTTGAACGCAATCCGGGCGAAAAAGAATTCCATCAGGCTGCAACAGAAATACTCAATTCTCTTTCCGTAGTTTTCGATAAGCATCCCGAATACGAAGAAAAAGGTCTTCTCGAATTGCTTGTAGAACCTGAAAGAGTAATCATGTTCCGAGTTCCCTGGGCTGACGATAACGGTGTTGTTCACGTCAACAAAGGTTACAGAGTTCAGTTTAACAGTGCTATTGGACCTTATAAAGGCGGTCTGAGATTTCATCCTTCAGTTAACCTTTCTATCATAAAGTTCCTCGGCTTTGAACAGATTTTCAAGAACTCTCTGACCAGTCTTCCTATCGGCGGCGGTAAGGGCGGCAGCGATTTTGACCCCAAGGGTAAGAGCAATATGGAAATCATGAGATTCTGCCAGTCGTTTATGAGCGAGCTTTATCGTCATATAGGTGCAGATACAGACGTTCCTGCAGGCGATATCGGTGTGGGCGGAAGAGAAATAGGCTATATGTTCGGTTACTATAAAAAGCTTGTTAATGAACACGTCGGAGTTCTTACCGGCAGAGGTCTGACTTATGGCGGTTCTCTTGTCAGAACAGAGGCAACCGGTTACGGACTTATCTATCTTATGCAGGAAATGCTCAAAGAGCAGAACCTCGACTTCGACAATAAGAAAGTAGTAATCAGCGGTAGCGGCAACGTTGCAATTTACGCTCATGAAAAAGTCAATCAGCTGGGCGGAAGAGTTCTCGCTATGAGCGATTCAAACGGCTATATTTATGACGAGAACGGTATCGTCCTCGATACGATAAAGCTTATCAAAGAGAGAAATCGCGGCAGAATCAGCGAATACGTCAAGTATCATCCGACCGCAAAGTATGTCGAAGGTTGCAGAGGCATCTGGACGATTCCCTGCGACATCGCGCTCCCGTGTGCTACTCAGAACGAGCTTAACCTCGAAGAGGCAAAAATTCTTGTAAAGAACGGAGTAAAAGCAGTAGGCGAAGGCGCAAATATGCCTTGCACGATTGAGGCTGCAGAGTATTTCCAGAGCAAAGGAGTGCTTTTTGCACCTGCAAAAGCAGCAAACGCTGGCGGCGTGGCTTGTTCTGCTCTCGAAATGGCTCAGTCGAGCATGAGAACGTTCTGGTCTTTCCAGGAAGTAGACGAAAAGCTCAAACACATCATGATAAGCATCTTCCACAACATCAAAGACGCTGCGGCGAGATACGGCATGAACGGCAATTACATCGCCGGCGCGAATATCGCTGGTTTCGAGAAGGTTGCCAACGCTATGATGGTCCAGGGCGTTTGCTGATTTAATATCGATTTGTCTGAAATGAAAAGTGCCTTTTCTCAGTTTTCGGGAAAGGGTACTTTTTTATTTTTTAGTCATAAAAACCGATTTGTGAATAAAATAACAATTTTATATATTGACTGTAATATTGACTTATTTGTAAAATATAAACATAAGGGTTAAATATTTATTTTCTTTAAGTTGTGCCCTTGTTGTGTAAAGGAGAGATTATGGGAAAAAGAGTTATTTTGCCGCAATTTTAGTTATTGCGGTGTTATGTCTTAGTTTTGCCGTTGTTATGCTTACGAACAATTCCGACATTGCAAACGCGGCTGACAATACTTCTGCGGCTGGTATACCGATTCTGCGTTTAAAAACAAGGTTTCTTCAGACAGCTATATGGTCAACTCAAATACGACGCTGTATGCGCGCTGGCTCGTTACCGTAGTTGAAACAGAAGACGACGACGAAGTGGAAATCAAAGTTGAAAGCCCCTCCGGTTTTGACGAGGACGTGAAGGTTTCGGTAGTCGACAAGACAGAAACACAGCACGGTATCACCGTTGAAAACGGCAAGGTAGATAAGGTGTACGAAGTCAGCATAAACGCTGAGGTCAACGGCGAAATTACCGTGAGCATTTACGTTGGCACAAACTTCGACAGCGCAAACTGTAACGTTTATAAAGCAGATAATGACGGTGAACTTACACAGGTCGAATATGCTTATTCAGACGGATACGTTACTTTGAGTACTTCAGAACTGGGTACGTTCGTGTTCTCTTCGTCCGTATCTGACGGTGGCAACGCAGGTATTGTTCCTCAGCCTGAAGACGGAAACGGAGTAGTTATCGCGGTGTGCGTCGTATGCGCGGTGATAGCAATTGCGGCGATAGCGGCGGTGGTCGTAGTTGCCGTAAGAAAGAAGAGAGCGGCTTAAACCTCTCTACAACCGTAAATACTCTGAATCCTCTCCCGCAAGGGAGGGGATTTTTTATCGTTTTTCATAAGACAATGCAATGTTAAAAAAGAAGGGACATAAGGCGAAATAAAACGCAGAAAGGGAAGAAAGGTCAAATCAGGACGAAATAAAGCCGCAATCAAAAAGCAGGCGGAAACAGAAGGGGAAGGCAAGACGGATTAAAAAACCGCAATAAAAACGTTAAACAGAAGAAACAGAAGGTAAGAGAAAAAAGCCTGAACAAAAAAGCGTTAATAAATTGAGGACCTCAAAGACGAAATAAAATGATAATCAAAATAAGAAAAACCGTATTGATTCCTCATTTGAAACGCTTTTGTAATTTTGATTAATAAGCAGTAAAATAAAGTAACTTTTTAAAGGAAAAAATGTTTTAAAAACTGTTTTCAAACCGGTGAAAAAAAAGTAATTCAGTGTAAAAAAGAGTACCGGATTATGCATAAAAAGCGCAAAATGAATAAACGCTCTTTTGCGACCGAAATCATAAAGAGCCGTACCGACTGGTTTTTTCGTGCTTAGTGTAGGTTTTTCGCATATTTGTATGTTGGTGGAAATAAATTCTGAAGATAAATTTTATTCATTTTATGTGGATAACTCTGCCTTTATGTGGAAAACTCTGTGGATAACTCGCCAAAAACAGCTGTTGAACGTGATTTTAAACGTTTGACGACGATTTGCGGATTTGTTACTGAAAATTACTTTTTTACTTCTCAAAGCAATGCAAGGAAGGATGAAATTTGTCGTAAATTTGTTTTTTTATAGCCGTTTTTCCCTTGTATAAAAAAAACATTTATGCTAAAATTTATATATTAAATTTATCCGCAGATAAAAACGTCGTTTTTTTGCGTTTACTGCGGTGATTGAGGAGATTTTTATGGCAAAAGTTGCTGTTATCATGGGAAGTATTAGCGACCTCGACGTCGTAAAACCCGCTGTCGACATTTTGAAGAGCTTTGACGTTGAAGTGGAGGCGAGAGTTATTTCGGCTCACAGAACCCCTGAGCTTGCTCACGAGTTTGCCGTTTCCGCTGCAGACAATAATATCGAAGTCATTATATGCGCGGCAGGTAAGGCTGCTCATCTCGGCGGTGTTATCGCAAGTTTTACTCCGTTGCCGGTTATCGGACTTCCGGTAAAGAGTTCGACCATGGACGGTCTGGACAGCCTGCTCTCAATGGTACAGATGCCCGGAGGTATCCCCGTTGCCTGCGTGGCTATAAACGGCGGACTAAACGCCGGATTGCTTGCGGTGCAGATACTTGCGGTCAAATATCCCGTTCTTATGAAAAAATTGCAGGATTACAAGCGTAACCTTGCGCAAAAAATACAACATGACGACGCAAAATTGCAAAAGGAGTTAATGTGATGGAAAGGACAACCCAACTTTATGAAGGTAAGGCAAAAAAAGTATATCTCACGACAGACCCGGACGTAGTTCTCGTTTCTTATAAAGACGACGCTACCGCTTTCAACGGCATCAAAAAAGGCACGATTCAAGGTAAGGGCGTAGTCAACAATGTCTGCAGCAACCACCTGTTCAAGTTGCTTGAAGAGAAGGGTATCCCCACTCATTACGTTGAACAGATTAACGAAAGAGAAACTTACGTAAAGAAAGTTCAGATTGTTCCGCTCGAAGTAATCGTACGCAATATCGCCGCAGGTTCTCTCTCTAAAAGGCTGGGCATCCCTGAAGGCACTAAACTTGCAAGCACCGTGCTTGAATTCAGTTATAAGAACGACGACCTCGGCGACCCTATGGTAAACGACTATCACGTTTACGCGATGAATCTCGCTACAAAAGAGGAAGTCGACAAAATCAAGGCTATGGCTCTCAAAGTCAACGATGTGCTGAGCGATTATTTCAAAGAAATCGGCATCGAACTCATCGACTTCAAGCTTGAGTTCGGCAGATATAAGGGCGATATTATCCTCGCAGACGAGATTTCTCCCGACACCTGCCGTTTCTGGGACACCAAAACAGGCGAAAAACTGGATAAGGACAGATTCCGCCGCGATATGGACGACGTAGACAAGGGTTACAGAGAAATCAAGAAGAGGATGGGTCTGGAATAATCCGACTTTTAAAAACAAAAGCGACAAGGAGTATTTATGGCTATTGATTACAAATCCGCAGGAGTGGACGTAGAGGCAGGATACGAGGCGGTAAAATTGATGAAGGAATATGTCAAGACGACCTACAACGACAGCGTTCTGGGCGACCTTGGCAGTTTCGGAGGTTTTTACGCACTCGACGACAAAGAGGACGGGGATTGCCTCGTCGCAGGAACTGACGGCGTAGGAACTAAATTGAAATACGCTTTCGTTCTCGACAAGCACGACACGGTCGGTATCGACGCAGTCGCAATGTGCGTCAACGACATCGTATGCCAGGGCGCGAAACCTTTGTTCTTCCTGGACTATATCGCGCTTTCAAAACTCGAACCCGTAAAGGTTGCGAATATCGTAAAGGGCGTATGCGAGGGTTGCAGACAGTCAGGTTGCGCGCTTATCGGCGGCGAAACGGCTGAAATGCCCGGTTTTTACGCTAAAGACGAATACGACATCGCGGGTTTTGCTGTCGGTATCGTAAAGAAAAACAAGATAATCAACGGTAAAAACATCAAGGCAGGCGACGCGCTCATAGGTCTTGCGTCCAGCGGCGTTCACAGCAACGGCTATTCTCTCGTAAGAAAGCTGTTCGGAGAAGACAAGGAGAGCCTGAGCAAATATAACGAAACACTCGGCTGCACTCCTGCAGAACTCGTGCTGACCCCGACGAGAATTTATGTGAAAACCGTGCTTTCGATTATCGAAAAATTTGAAATCAAGGGCATCGCTCACATCACGGGAGGCGGTTTCATAGAGAATATTCCGCGCATTATCCCCAAAGGTCTGGGCATATCAATCGACAGGTCGTCTTATCCGCTGCCGCGCATATTCAAAGCGTTGCAGGAAATCGCCGGTATCGACGACCGCAAGATGTGCAACACCTTCAATATGGGTATCGGACTGGTCATGGCGGTAGACCCGTCAATAGCGGCTGACGTCGTAAAAGAGCTTGAAAAACTGGGCGAAAAGGCGTACGTCATAGGCAAGGTTACCGATAAAGAGGGCGTGGAGTTATGAAAAAAATCGCCGTATTCATCTCGGGTTCGGGCAGCGACATGCAGAGCGTAATCGACGGCTGCGAAAGCGGTTATATCGACGGCAAAGTGGTATGCGTCGTTGCGTCAAGGGACGGCATTTTCGGACTGGAGAGAGCGAAAAAACACGGCATAGACAGCGCAGTATTTGCGCTTAAGGATTACGACGGCGACTGCGGGAAAAGGGACGAGGCAATTCTCTCTTATCTCGCAGGTTACGACGTCGATTTGATAGTGCTTGCAGGTTATCTCGGCATAGTTACTCAAAGACTTGTGTCGACTTTCCGCAGACGTATGATAAATATACACCCGTCGCTTATACCGGCGCATTGCGGCAAGGGTATGTACGGGCTGAGAGTCCACGAGAGCGTTCTCGCAAGCGGCGACAAAGTAAGCGGCGCGACCGTTCATTATGTGGACGAAGGCACTGACACCGGAGATATAATCGTGCAGCAGAGAGTAGAAGTCAGGGAGGGGGATACTCCTCACAGCCTTCAGGAAAGAGTTCTTGAAACCGAACATCAGCTGCTGCCTTACGCGGTGCGTTTCCTTTGCAGAAAAGACAATTGAGAAATTGGCTTTTCTCTTTTTTACCCGCGCGCGTATTACTTTTTGCTAAGAAATGCATGTGCGGAATTGCGTAGGTATAGGGACGCGCGGACATATTGATAAAAATCTATACGAATTTTTATAATACAGTAAAAATCAATTATTCAGGAGATTAAGATGAAAAAGAGAGCGTTAATCAGCGTTTCCGACAAAACGGGAATAGTAGAGTTTGCAAAGAGCCTTTGCGGCTACGGTTACGAAATAGTTTCCACGGGCGGCACGCTCAAAGCGTTGCAGGGCGCGGGTATCGCGGCGGTCGACATCAGCAGCGTTACCGGCTTTCCGGAGTGCCTTGACGGAAGAGTCAAGACCCTTCACCCCAACGTCCATGCAGGACTTCTCGCAATGAGGAGCAACAAAGAGCATATGGACTTTTTGCAGAAGATGAATATCACCCCGATTGACATCGTCGTCGTAAACCTCTATCCGTTTAAACAGACCATTTCAAAGCCCGGAGTAGAACTTGCCGAGGCGGTCGAAAACATCGACATCGGCGGACCTACCATGCTGAGGAGCGCGGCAAAGAACTATCAGGACGTTGCGGTCATAGTCGACCCCGCGGATTACGCAACCGTGCTTGACGAACTCGCAAACGGCGGCATAAGCGTACAAACTAAATTCCGTCTTATGTACAAAGTTTATCAGCATACCGCATATTACGACACTCTGATTGCCAACTATCTCAGACAAAAACAGGGCATTGAATTCCCCGACAAACTGACGCTCGCTTTTGACAAGGCTCAGGATATGAGATACGGCGAAAATCCGCATCAGAACGCGGTTTTCTATAAAGAACCTTTCCCCGTTGCAGGTTCTCTCGCGTGCGCAGAGCAGCTGCACGGCAAAGAACTTTCGTATAACAATATAAACGATACCAACGGTGCGCTGGACCTGCTCAGAGAGTTTTCAGAGCCTACCGTCGTTGCCGTAAAACACGCAAATCCCTGCGGTGTCGCTACCGCGGCGACGATAAGCGAGGCTTACAAGAAGGCTTACGACGCAGACCCGACCTCTATTTTCGGCGGTATTGTTGCTGCGAACAGAGAGATAGACAAGGCTACAGCGGAGATGATTCACTCTATATTTATCGAAATCGTCGTCGCGCCTTCGTTCAGCAAAGAGGCTGTAGAAATCCTCTCTCAGAAACCCAATATCAGACTGCTTAAGCTTGAGTCGATAAACTCGCCTATACCCGCAGGATGCTACGATATGAAAAAGGTGCTGGGAGGACTTCTCGTACAGGAATACGACAAAATGGTCGTAAATTGCGAAAAGGTTAAGACCGTTACCAAGAAAGAGCCTACCAAAAAGCAGATGGATGACATGGTTTTTGCCATGAAAGTCGTAAAACATACAAAATCCAACGCTATCGTAATCGCAAAAGACGGCGTTATCCTCGGCATAGGATGCGGACAAGTCAACCGTATAAGAGCGACCGAGCAGGCTATCGCTCACTCTCTCGTCGATACAAAGGGCGCGGTGCTTGCAAGCGACGCCTTCTTCCCGTTCGACGACTGCGCGAGAGCGGCGGCTAAAGCCGGAATAAGCGCGATTATGCAACCGGGCGGAAGTATCAAGGACCAGCTCAGTATCGACGCGTGCGACGAAAACGGCATCGCTATGGTATTTACCGGCGACAGACATTTCAAACATTGACGGAGGGTTTATGAACAGCGTACTCGTTATAGGCGGGGGAGGAAGAGAACACGCTATCCTCGTCGCGCTTTCAAAAAGTCCCAAGGTGGACAAACTGTACTGTCTTCCCGGAAACGCGGGAATAGCGGAGATTGCGGAGTGCGCTCCGGTTTCCGCAACCGATTTTGACGGGATAATTTCATTTATCGAGGCTCACGACGATATAAAAATGACTGTCGTGGCTCCCGACGACCCGCTGGCTTTAGGGCTTGTAGACCTGCTGGAAAGCAAAGGCTACCGCGCTTTCGGTCCCCGCAAAAACGCGGCGATTATTGAGGCGTCAAAAGCTTTCAGCAAGTCGCTTATGAAGAAATACGGCATACCGACCGCGGCTTACGAAGAATTTGTCGATGTCGACAAGGCTAAAGAATACGCAAAAAAATGCGCTTATCCGCTTGTCGTAAAAGCTGACGGACTCGCTCTCGGAAAGGGAGTAATCATCTGTCAGAACGAGGCGGAGGCTATGACCGCTCTCGAAGAAATGATGGTAGGCAAAAAATTCAAGGACGCTGGAAACAAAGTCATTATCGAAGAATTTATGGTGGGCAAAGAGGTTTCCGTACTCAGCTTTACCGACGGTAAGACGATAGTTCCGATGGTTTCTTCTCAGGACCACAAGCGCGCTCACGACAACGACGAAGGACTCAACACCGGCGGTATGGGTACTTTCTCTCCGTCAAAGGCGTATACCGAAGAACATGCCAAAGAAACCATGGAAAAGATTATCCTGCCCACGATGCGCGCTATGAACGCTGAAGGCAGAACGTTTAAAGGCGTGCTTTATTTCGGACTGATGATTACCGAAAACGGCGTGAAAGTGGTTGAGTACAACGCGCGTTTCGGCGACCCCGAAACTCAGGTCGTCCTTCCCAGACTCAAGACGGATTTGTACGAAATCTTCGACGCGATAATAGACGAAAGGCTTTCTGACGTCAAAATCGAGTGGGACGACGAGGCAGCCGTTTGCGTTATCGTGGCGTCGGGCGGCTATCCCGAAAGCTACAAGAAAGGCGTTCCGATTACGATTGGCAAGCTCGACGACGGCATAGTGCTTTATCACGCGGGTACGGCTTTCAAGGACGGAAAGCTGGTTACGAGCGGCGGCAGAGTCATAGGCGTTACCGCAAAAGGCAAAGACATTGACGACGCGCGCAGAAAGGCATACGCAAACGTTGATAAAATCAGCTTTGAAGGCGCGTTCTACCGCAGAGATATAGGCATAAAAAAATAAACGGTTATCGGAATAAACATTTACGGAGAATACAGATGGTAAAAAGAATTTTTGTTGAGAAAAAACGCGGATATGACGTGGGTGCGAACAAAGTCAAATCCGATGTAACCAACGTACTCGGTATAGGAGCAGAGGACGTAAGGGTCTTTATCCGCTATGACGTCGAAGGACTCGAAAAAGAGATTTTCGACGAGGCGAAAAAGACTATATTCAGCGAGCCTCCCGTCGACGACGTTTACGAGGACGAGTTGCCGGATATTGACGGATATAAGGCTTTCGTTACCGAATATCTCCCCGGACAGTACGACCAGAGGGCAGACAGCGCGATGCAATGCGTCCAGCTTTTGTCCATGGGGCAGCGTCCGCTTATAAAATGCGCGACGGTTTACGCCATAAAGGGTGTGGACGACGCTCAGCTTGCCAAAATCAAGCATTTTCTGATTAACCCGGTCGAGAGCAGAGAAGGTGATTTTTCTCTTCCCGAAACGCTTGTTCAGAAGGTGGAACAGAACCTTACCGTTCCTACGATTGACGGATTTATCTCCATGTCTGACGAAGGAATTGCCGCATATCATGCGAGCAAAGGGTTTGCGATGAGTGTGGAAGACCTTGCTTTCGTACGCGATTATTTTGCAAAAGAGGGCAGAAATCCATCGGAAACCGAACTTAAGGTTATCGACACTTACTGGTCCGACCATTGCCGTCATACCACGTTTGCAACCGAAATTACTGATATTAAACTCAATTCAGAAAATCCCCACGTGCAGAAAGCACTTGAGGAATACGAAAGACTTTTCAAAGACCTTTACAAGACCAGACCGGATAAATACAGATGTCTTATGGACATTGCGACTATTGCGGTCAAAGAGCTTAAAAGGAGAGGAAAACTTGACAATCTCGACGTCAGCGACGAAATCAACGCTTGTTCTGTACGCGTTAACGTTGATGTGGACGGCAAGGACGAAGAGTGGCTGATTATGTTCAAGAACGAAACGCATAACCATCCTACCGAAATTGAACCGTTCGGCGGTGCGGCGACCTGCCTCGGCGGCGCGATTCGCGACCCGCTCAGCGGCAGAACTTTCGTATATCAGGCTATGCGCGTTACAGGTTGCGCAGACCCCAGAGAACCGGTTGAAAAGACGCTCAAAGGAAAACTCCCTCAGCGCGTTATCACAAAGACCGCTGCCGCAGGATATTCCAGTTACGGCAACCAGATTGGTCTTGCTACCGGTCAAGTAAGCGAAATGTACCATGAGGGATACAAGGCTAAGAGGCTTGAAACAGGTTATGTAATCGCCGGTGCGCCTGCGTCCAACGTCGTCAGAAGAAAACCCGTAGAAGGCGATATTATCGTACTTCTCGGCGGAGATACGGGAAGGGACGGTTGCGGCGGCGCGACGGGTTCGTCAAAAGCTCATACCGAAAAATCTGTCGAAGTGTGCGGCGCGGAGGTGCAGAAAGGCAATCCTCCGACAGAACGCAAAATTCAGAGATTGTTCAGAAATCCCGACGTAAGCAGACTTATCGTCAAATGCAACGACTTCGGTGCAGGCGGCGTTTCCGTCGCTATCGGCGAGCTTGCAGACAGCCTTGACATATTCCTCGATAAAGTTCCTAAAAAGTACGAGGGTCTGTCCGGTACGGAACTCGCTATATCCGAATCGCAGGAGAGGATGGCGGTAGTGCTGGACAAGAACGACGTCGAAAAGTTTATTGCCGCTGCAAAAGAAGAGAACCTCGGCGCAACGGCAGTAGCGGTAGTTACCGACAACGGCAGGATGAGGATGTTCTTTGCAGGCAACTGCATTGTGGATTTGAAACGCGCGTTTTTGGATACGAACGGCGTAAAGCAAAAACAGGACGCAGAGATAAACGAAAAGATTACCTCTTATATAGACAGGGCTAATCCCGAAACTGCAAAGGCTTTCTCTGAAGGCGACGTCAAAGGCGCGATTCTGCACGAACTTTCAAGACTCAACGTCTGCTCTCAGAAGGGTCTTGGCGAAATGTTCGACAGCACCATAGGCGCGCGCACCGTGCTTATGCCTTTCGGCGGCAAATATCAGCTTACTCCGTCCGTCGTTATGGCGGCAAAGCCTCCCGTAAAGGGCAGAACAGATACGGTTACGGTAAGCGCGTACGCATGCAATCCTCACCTTATGAGCGAGTCGCCTTTCACTGGTGCGGTATATTCTATCGTAACATCTCTCAGCAAACTCGTTGCAAGCGGCGTAAAGTCAGACACGATAAGACTTTCTCTTCAGGAATTCTTTATGCGTCTGAACAAAGACCCGCAGCGTTGGGGACAGCCGCTTTCCGCGCTCCTCGGCGCGTTGTACGCTCAGCTCAATATGAACGTTGGCGCGATAGGCGGCAAGGACAGCATGAGCGGAACTTTTGAACATATCGACGTTCCTCCCACACTGATTAGTTTCGCTATGGGCATTTCCAAAGCGAGCAAGCTTATTTCCAACACGGTGACAGAAGATAGGAAAGCCGACAAAATATATGCGATTTCTTTGCCTCGCGACGAGTACGGTATGCCCGTATTCGACAAGGTGTCAAAGTTGTACGACGTTATTTACGAGGCTATTGAAAAGGGCTGGATAAAATCCTGCAACGTTGTTGAAGAAGGCGGTGTCGTCGCGGCAGTCCTCAAGAGCTGCCTCGGCAACAAAGTAGGCGTCGATATTGAAGAACTTACAGAAGAAATGTTCGCGCCGCGTATGGGCGACTTTACCGTGCAGTGCGAAAACGCCGATTTCGCGGCGGAGTTCGAGCCTGTTCTCGTCGCTACGCTCAACAATACTCATACAGCCAAGATATGCGGCACGTCTATAAAGTGCGACGAAATGATTAAGGCGTTTGAGGGTACTCTCGAAAGCATATTCCCGACGACTGCTCCCGCAAGCGGCAACGTTGGCAATCTCATCTGCTGTGCGAGAAAGATTGAACGCACGCCGAGAGGTATCGTAAAGCCTACCGTTCTTATACCTGCTTTTCCAGGTACCAACTGTGAAGACGATACTGCAAGAGCATTTGAAAGAGCGGGCGCAAAAGCTGAAATTTTCGTCATCAAAAACCAGAACGCTCAGGATATAGAAGAAAGCGTAAAATCGTTGACGGAGGCTATCGGCAGAGCGCAGATTCTGGCGTTCCCCGGCGGATTCAGCGGCGGCGACGAACCTGACGGTAGCGGAAAATTTATCGCTACGACCTTCAGAAACCCCGCAATACGCGATGCGGTTATGGAACTTCTTTACAAACGCGACGGTCTTGCTCTGGGTATCTGCAACGGTTTTCAGGCACTCGTCAAGCTGGGACTCGTGCCGTACGGCGACATCAGAGAGCAGAAAGATGAGGCTCCTACACTCACTTTCAACAATATTTCAAGACACGTTTCGACGATAGTGAGAGTAAGGGTGGCGACCAATAAATCTCCGTGGTTGTCTTCAGTCAAGGTCGATGACGTGTTCAGCGTACCCGTTAGCCACGGCGAAGGCAGATTTGTCGCTCAGGAAGAAGAACTGCAAAAGCTGATAAAGGCGGGTCAGGTAGCAACTCAGTATGTCGACAACAATAATCTGGCGACTATGCTCAGTCCTTATAATCCCAACGGAAGTATGTACGGCATAGAGGGTATTATTTCACCCGACGGCAGAGTGCTGGGCAAAATGGGACACGCAGAAAGACTTGACGACAACCTGTACAAGAACGTAGAAGGCAATTATGACATGAAACTGTTTGAAAGCGGCGTCAGATACTTTAACTGACAGATTTTCAGACGTCAACCGACAAGAAAACGCCGAAAGGCGTTTTTTTGTTATCTATGGCAAAAAAAATTACGGAATATAACTAATAAAGCAGTAAAAATAAAAAAATCGAAAAAAATTAATTGTTCAGAGTTGAAACCCGACAGACAAACCGTTTCAGGCAGTAAATCCCATTGCGGAGCAGAAAACGGTGCAGGAAATTGTCATTGTCGGATTAAAACGCTCTTTGTTGCTTGCTATTGATATTTTTATGCGCGCGTGTTAAAATATAATTATGTTTTTACCGATTACACCTGAAGAATTGAACGGGCAGCAGCCCGATATAGTTTACGTCATAGGCGAGGCTTATTGCGATCATCCGTCTTTCGGACACGCGATTGTGTCCAGACTTCTCGAAAGCCTGGGCATGAGCGTGGCTATTTTATCTCAGCCGCAAAACGATGCGGACTATCTTAAATTCGGAGTTCCCAAAGTGGGCTTTTTTGTAACCGGCGGAGTCGTCGACAGTATGGTGAACAACTATACCGTGGCAAAGCGCAGGAGAGATACCGATGTTTACAGCGAAGGCGGCGACGTGGGCAGACGTCCTGACAGATGCGTGGACGTATATTGCAAAAATCTCAAAAGACTGTTTCCCGAAAGCGCGGTAGTGATAGGTGGGATTGAGGCGTCGCTGAGACGTTTTGCTCATTACGATTACTGGGCGGACAGAGTTATGCCGAGCATACTCGTGTCAAGCGGCGCGGATTTGCTTATTTACGGTATGGGAGAGCGGCCGATTACAGAAATAATCAAACTTGTGCAGAAAGGAGTGCCGCTCAAGGATATACGCGACGTCAGAGGGACGTGCTATCTCGAAAGTTTTGACAATCTCTCTTCAAAACTCAAAAAGGCGATAGAGGAGAGGGACGCGATTTTCTGCCCGTCTTTTGAACAGGTGCGCGACGACAAAAAAGCGTACGTTGAGGCGTTCAACGTTCAGTCTGCGCAGAACGACCACGCAAACGGTAAAATTCTCTTGCAAAAACATCCGGGCAAATACGTCGTTCAGAACAGAAGTCAGCTGCCGCTTTCTCCCAAAGAGATGGATGCCGTTTACGAATTGCCTTATATGAGAGATTATCATCCTTCATATACGAGGGGAGTGCCTGCAATGCAGGAAGTAAAATACAGTCTTACCTCTGTGAGAGGCTGTTTCGGGTCCTGCAATTATTGCGCGCTGACTTATCATCAGGGAAGAATAGTGCAGAAACGCTCTAAAGAGAGCCTGGTAAACGAGGCGAAAAAGCTGATAGCGGATAAGGATTTCAAAGGCTATATACACGACGTAGGCGGACCTACCGCAAACTTTCGCGACCCTGCTTGCGCCAAGCAGATGAAAAACGGAGTCTGCGCCGGTAAACCTTGTATCGGTTTTAAAAAATGCCCTAATCTGCAGGTATCTCATGAAGAATATATTGAACTTTTACGCGAATTAAGACAGCTTGAAGGCGTAAAACGCGTTTTTGTAAGGAGCGGTATAAGATACGATTATGTGATGTACGACAAGGACGATACCTTTCTTAAAGAACTTGTAAAGCATCATATCAGCGGACAACTCAAAGTTGCGCCCGAACACGTTTCGGACAACGTACTTGAGGCGATGAACAAACCGCCGTTTTCTCTGTATCTCGCGTTTAAGAAGAAATTCGACGACCTCAACGCAAGGCTGGGGAAAAAACAGTACCTTGTTCCTTACCTCATTTCTTCGCACCCCGGTTGTACGCTTAAAGACGCAATCAGACTTGCGCAGTATCTGAAGTCTATAGGGTATATGCCTGAGCAGGTGCAGGACTTTTATCCCACGCCGTCCACAAAGTCTACGTGTATGTATTATACGGGAATAAACCCCGACACGGGCAAGCCGATATACGTGCCTAAAGACAAACGCGAAAAGATGATGCAGCGCGCGCTCATGCAATGGAGAAAGAAGAGCAATTACGAGTTGGTTCACGAGGCTCTTATAGAGGCTGGAAGACAGGACCTGATAGGGTTTACCGAAGAGTGTCTTATAAAGCCTACAAAGGAAGAGGCAGTTGCGAGAGCAAAAGAGAGAAAAGCGGCTGAAAAGACGTCAGGCAAAAATAAAAAAACCGATTTAATTCACACGGGTGCAAAAAAAGAGTATAAAGGTCAGTCTGCGGGGAAAACCTTTGCAGGCAAAGACAAAAAGCGAGGACTCACGGATAAGCGGGGAAGAAAATGAGCTTAATCACCGATATAAAACCTAATAAGAGAGATAAAGACAGGGTCAATCTCTATCTGGACGGGGAGTTTTACTGTTCCGTAAGCGCGCTTGTCGCGGCGGCAAAAAAACTGAACGAAGGCAGAGAGATAGACGAAAAAGAACTATCCGACATCGTTTTTGAATCAGACAAGAGAAACGCTTTCGAATACGCGCTGGGGTATATCTCACGCTATGTATGTACGCAAAAGAAGATTGAACAGAAACTGTACGACAAAGGCTACGGCAGAGTCGTCGTGGAATTTACCATAGAAAAACTCAAGAGTTACGGTTATATAGATGACAGAGAATACGCCGCGCAGTACGTAACCGTCAACAGAGGAGTGAAAGGCGCGAGAAGGCTCAGAGAAGAATTGAGGCAAAGAGGAGTCGCTCAGGAATATATCGACGCTGCTCTCAAAGACGTTTCGACTGAGGAGGACGACGCATACGCGCTTGCGGTAAAGCACAGCGCGGGCAAAGACCTTAAAGACGAAAGATATGTTGCAAGACTTGTCAGATTTCTGGTTTACAGAGGATACGGGCAGGATGTCGTCGCACGTTGTCTGTCAAGACTGAGAGAGCAAAGTGCGGAAAGGAGTAAGAGATGAGATTTGCTGTTTCAAATGCCGTTATGGCTGCAAGCGATAAGGCGTGCATAGCCTCAGGCGTTCCGTCAACGGAACTCATGGCGAGAGCCGCAAAAAGCGTGTTTGACAATATAGATAAAAGCGGCAGAATTTATATTATATGCGGCAAGGGCAACAACGGCGGCGACGGTTTTGCTCTCGCCTGCCTTTTATGCGAAACCGGCTGCGACGTTTCTTTGTTTTATGTATCAGATTATATTTCTCAGGACGCGGCTTATTACAGAGATAAACTGAAGGAAAAAGGATTTTCAAAAATATTTCCCGCAATCGATTGCGATTACCGCGCAGACCTTATCGTGGATTGTATTTTCGGAACGGGATTCAAGGGTGTTCCGTCCGATGAGTATGCTGCGATAATCAATAATATCAATGCAAGCACAGCGAAAGTAGTATCGGTAGATATTCCCAGCGGACTTGACGGTACCGGTGGAAGAGCCTATGTCGCAGTCAAGGCAGATAAAACGGTTGCAATTCAGGCGGTAAAAAGCGGACTTCTGCTGGGTGACGGAAAAGATTTGTGCGGTGAAATAGTAGTAGCGGATATAGGTATACCTATCACCGGGGAAAGATACCATGTTGCGGAAAGAGAGAATTTTGGCGGCATATTTGCTCCGAGAAGACAAAATTGCAATAAGGGAAGTTTTGGTAAAAGTCTTATAATAGGCGGTTCGGCAGAGTTTCCGGGTGCGCCGAAACTTGCAGAGGCAGGCAGAGCCGCATTGCGTGCGGGAGCCGGACTCAATACTCTTTGCGTGCCTTATTCTTTGTTCTCTGCTTATGCCGGATGCGTTGTGGAAAGCACGCTGTTTCCTATGGCGGACAATGACGGAAAATTTCTATTCGACAAGGGCAGTATAGACAGAGCGATGAAAGGCGTTACCTCTGTCGCAATCGGTCCCGGTATGGGAGCGGACAAAGATGAAAACAAGAAGATATGCTTATATATCGTCAGAAATTTTGATTGCGACTGTATACTGGACGCGGACGCGCTCAATGCGTTTGGAGAAGAAATATGTGAGTTGAAAGAGAAGAAAGCGCGCGTTCTGCTCACTCCGCATCCCAAGGAGGCGTCAAGACTTGCGGGTAAAAACGTAGACGAAATTCTTTCAGACCCCGTGAAAGCTGCAAAGGAACTCTCAGCAAAGTGCGACTGCGTCGTACTTCTCAAAGGTGCTACTACGGTGGTTGCAGACGGGAAGAGAGTAAATCTTATTGCCAACGGCACGCCTGCGCTTGCAAAAGGAGGGAGCGGCGACGTGCTTACGGGTACGATTTGCGGTTTTGCCGCGAGAGGAATCGACTTGTTTGACAGCGCGTGCGCGGGAGCGTGGTTGTGCGCAGAGGCGGCAAAAGATGCGCAAAGAGAATACGGCGACTTCGGCGTGCTTGCAAGCGACGTATGCAAAGAGGCAAAAAAGATAGCAGACAGTTTTGCTGCGGCAAAGGATTTGTAAGCTGTTCAATTATCCGAAAGAGGTGTTTACCCTGCCTCGCGGATTTTATATAAAACGTGATTTTCAGGCAGAAACAGATTCAAACAAGAGGTAACCGTCGTTATCTCTTATTGTTTTGTTTTTAATTATGTTTGCGCGCATGGCGATGTGAAATATCAAACCGCGGAGAGTTATACTCGAAAGCTTTTGCGTTTACAGATGTGCGGTGTGTATAAGTCTGATATTTACTTTTAATATTTTAAGATTAAAATTTTGAGGTTTGGCAAAAATAACATTGTTCCTGAAAGACTCATACAATGAATCGGGGACAATTTATTTTACGGAGAACAAAATGATAAAGAGAGGAGAACTGTATTATGCCGACCTCAGTCCCGTCGTAGGCAGTGAACAGGGGGGAGTGCGCCCCGTTCTGGTCGTTCAGAACGACGTAGGCAATAAGTACAGCCCCACCGTGATAGCGGCGGCGGTTACGAGCAGGATAAACAAAGCGAAACTTCCCACGCATATCGAACTGGGCGCAAAGGAATACGGGTTGCCAAAGGATTCAGTTGTACTGCTTGAACAGATACGCACTCTCGACAAGTGCAGACTCAAAGACAAGATAGGTGAGATACCCCTCGACGTGATGTCAAAGGTTAACCGCGCTCTCATGATTAGCCTGGGATTCTTAAATTAATTTATGCGGTGCTGATGCACCGCATTGCTTTAATTATCAATTTAGAACATTTGACGCGAGGAGCAAAAACTACATAATAACATGCGACGATGTTTATTGACAGTTAAACAGGTATTAATTCACAACCGATTTTTTAATAAAAATATCCGTTATTTTTATAAAAATTTTTCTAAATTTGTAAAATTTATATAAATTTTTAAACACATGTCTATTATCTGAACCTAAAATAATGTTTTTTTTAGGTCAAGTAATTGTATTAATATTAAAATTGTGTTAAAATTATTCTTAGGTTTAAAGACCTTACACTTATAAGGAAGGAAAATTATGAAGAAACTCAACGACATTGCAATTCTTCACAAGCTGCTTGGTACCGACCCCTCCAAAAAAGAGGACGTCCAGCCCAAGGAGGCACTGTCTTACTCGTTCGCGGGTCTGGGACAGAACATCATCTGCCAGTTGGTTACTACGTTCTTTATGATGTACATGACGGACGTTGCGGGCGTAAGCGCGATGTGGCTCTCGTGGATGTTCCTCTGCGCAAGACTTTTCGACGCGTTCAACGACCCGATTATGGGTTCTATCGTCGAAATGACTCGCTCCAAATACGGCAAAATGCGTCCGTATCTCAAGTATTCGCCTATTCCGATAGCGATATTTACGGTGCTTTTGTTCATTTCTTTCGGTGACAGCATATCGCAGGTAGGACAGTTTATCTACTCTACGGTGATTTATCTTTGCTGGGGTATCGCATACACGTCTGTTGACGTTCCTTACTGGGGACTTGCATCTTCAATGACTTCGGATACCGACAAGAGAAACACGCTCCTCACCGTTGCACGTCTTTTCTGTACTATAGGCGGCGGTCTTGTTTCTGTCGTTATTCCTGTCATAGGTCTTGACAAGATGAATGTAGACGAACAGAGAATAGCTTACATAATCGTTGCGATAATCTGCGTTGCAATGGCTGTTCCCACTTTCTTTATAGGTTTCAAGAATACAAAAGAGAGATTTTACGACAATTCTTCAGAAGGCAAGTTTTCACTCAAAGAAAACCTCAAACTTCTCGGAAAAAATACTCCGGCTCTGCTGATAATTCTTATCGGCGTTCTCGGCTCTCTGCGTACGATATATATGACCACCACTCTTTACTATGCAAAGTATAATCTGCGCAACTTCGGTCTGGCTGCGGTTATCTTCCTGCTCGTTGTTCCCGGCGGTCTTATCGCAACGCTCCTTACCCCGTATCTTTCTAAAAAGTTCAGCAAAAAGACGGTATTCTTCTGGTCGCACATAATCGGCGGCGCATTGATGGTATTGCTGTATTTCATAGGACTGTCTTCAAACGGTACCAATAAGGTTTCTCAGGCTTTCTTCTATATAATTATAATCCTTGCTGGTATTCCTACAGGTTTCAGCAACATTATGACTTATTCGATGATTGCTGACTCTATCGATTATCTTGAAGATAAGACGGGAGAAAGAGCAGAAGGTATCTGTTTCTCGTTGCAAACGTTTATTTCCAAGATAGGTATGGCTATGACTGCGTTCGTTACGCTGATGGTTCTCGGTGAGTACGGATACAATGCAGACCTGGCTCAGACCGCCGTTACAGACGAAGTTTATTACAGCGAGGCTTTCCAGAAAATATGTGAAGGCAACTGGATGGCAACCACGCTGCTTTGTGGTCTTTCTATGTTTGCTTGCGCTATTCCGCTTTTGTTCTATACTTTCACTGAGGACAGACAGAACGAGGCTGTTTCAAGAGTTCTTGCAAGAAAGATTGTTGCAGGAAATACCGATGCGACGGTACGCCATGAGTTCGTTCTTGCCGTAAATGCCATTGACAGAACGAAGAGAGAGAGCGTTCTTATAGGCATTGCAGAGATATTCGGTCTTAAGACTGTAGAAGAACTTGACGCAAAAGTCGAAGAACTCAAAGTTGTTGACGATGTTCTTGCAGAAGACGAAGTACTCGTACATGAAGACAACGTAGATGACGTTGCTGAAAAGCTCGGCGTTGAAGAGATTTCAGAAATTGGCGACGACTACTCCTTCGGTGAAGATGAGAAAGAAGACGCTCAGGATAAAGACAAAGGCGACAAAGAATAATTAATCGCTTTCAAATTCGTGCTACGGCTTGTCTGAAATGAAAAGTTGTGGTACTATATAAACAAGCAATCGTACGCTCTCCGGCTCGTTGCCGGGGAGCGTATTGAGAATATAAGGGATAATTCTTTTTAATTAAGTCAATAAAAGAGGCACAATGGCATACGTTTCGCTTTATCGAAGATATCGTCCGGGCGAGTTCTCCTCGATGATAGGACAACAACATATCATCCGTACTCTCAGAAATCAGATTATGACGGGTGCTATTTCTCACGCATACCTTTTTACAGGTTCGAGAGGAACCGGAAAGACGACCACAGCTAAAATATTCGCCCGTGCCATAAACTGTCTGCACGTCAAAGAAGACGGTTCTCCTTGCGGAGAGTGCGAAATCTGCAAAGCTCTTGCAGACTCTTCAAACATGGACATAATTGAAATGGACGCGGCGTCCAATAACGGCGTGGACGAAATCAGATACCTGCTTGAAAAGGTGAAATTTGCTCCGTCGATAGGAAGATATAAGGTATATATAATCGACGAAGTCCATATGCTTTCTCCGCAAGCGTTCAACGCGCTTTTGAAGACGCTTGAAGAGCCGCCCGAACACGTCGTGTTTATTCTTGCAACGACCGAGGTGCAGAAGATTCTGCCGACGGTGCTTTCACGTTGTCAGAGATTTGATTTCCGCCTGGTACCCACGCAGGAAACTGCAGGACTTCTTCAGCGCATTTTTGACGAACTAAAGACTCCTTACGACAAAGAGGCTCTCGTTGCAATAGCAGAGGCGGGAGAAGGATGCGTGCGCGACAGCCTTTCTCTTGCAGAAATGTGTATCTCGTATTGCGGAGATAAAGTCACTTACGACGGTGTTTTAGACGTTCTGGGTGCAAGTTCTCCTGAGGCTGTGCTTGAATTGACGGGAAACATACTTGCCGGCGACGTAGAAGGAAGTCTTAAGAGAATAGATGGCAATTGCAAAGAAGGCAAGAGCGTCAAAGTACTCGCGTCAGATATAGCCAAGACGCTTAGAAATCTCATTTATTGCAGAAACTGCGGCAATGCCAACAAGATTCTCAATATGCCGAGAGAACTGTACGCCAAGACAAACGATATGTCTATGAAGTACGACAATTCAAAGTTGCTAAGATGCCTTGAAATTATATGCTCGGTGGACGGCGACCTGAGATACGGTTCCAACGCAAGACTCGTGCTTGAGGCGGCGGTGGTAAAAGCGTGTGACGAATACTGTTCAATCGATGCGCAGGGAGTGCTGATGAGGCTGAAAAATCTTGAGGCTAAAATATCTTCAGGGCAAGTTGCCGTGGTTTCGGCACAACCTTCTGCATCGACTTCTCCTGTAACTCAGACGGATACGGCTGAAAAAATACTCGTATATCTTCTAAATACACTCAAAAAACGCAGTATGCACGTTGAATATGCGTATTTTTCAAAACTCAACAAAGAGCAACTTGAAATAAAAGACAATAATCTCATAATAAAAGCGACAAGCAATGGGCAGAAAAGCAGTATTATGTTCTATCTCAACGAATACGAAAGTATTATAAGAGAGATTTTCAGGGACTTCGGGCGCATTGTCGTAGAAGTTGAAGTAGTTGAGGATGAAAGTAAACAAAATATCGAAAACATAAAAAAAGTTTTCGGTGCCGATAAAGTAAATATCACAAAC
>CALWHB010000013.1 GCA_944380275.1 uncultured Christensenellaceae bacterium
GAGAGAAAGAGGACGGCAAAACTTTTTCTGACGACTTGAAAGAGTCTTTAAACGGAGTTACGACCGAAAACGGTTGCGAAATGACCGAAAAAGGTTGCAAAATGACCGAAAGCGGTTGCGAAACGACGGAAAGCAGCGGAGAATATGCCGAGAAAAAACGGAAAAATTCGTATTCTTCAAAAACGCGGAAAAAGGAAAGAGCAAAACGCAAAAAAGACGCGTAACTACATAAGGAGCATTGTATGAGCAAATATGCGCGCAGGATGATTTTCAACGCAATTATGGCGGTGCTGGCTGTAGCTTTGATTGTTGCCGTTGTTGTACTAAGCGCAGATACCGCGCTCAGCGAAAAAGCGACGAGGACGGTAACTCATGCATTGACTTCGTCTTTGGGCAGACTGTCTTCTTCACTTCCTTTTTCTCTGTTTGAAACCCTTGCTTTTATCGCTGCGGCTGTCGCGCTTTTTCTTATTGTAAAAGGTGTGGTTTTTCTTTGCAAAAGGCAGTTTTTGCGCGGTTTTTGCTCCTTTACTACGCTTGTGGCGACGGTTGTGTGCGTAATTTCTGTCTATATGCTTGACACGACTTTTGCTTACAACAGAGAAAAGCCGCCGCTGAATATGTATTCTCAGCAGGATTACGACAAAGAGAGTATGCTTGCCGCTGCGGACGGTTTTATGACTGAATTTCTTGAGCTTGCCAATACGATTGAAAGAGATGAAGAAGGCTATCCCGTATGCACGATGACTGTTGAAGAATTGTCGGACGTTATCACGGAAGAATATAAAAAACTTACTGACGATTACTATTGCGAATATATACCGCGTGCCAAGGGCATGGCGTTTTCTCCGGTTATGAGCAGCGCGATGCTTGCGGGTATTACTTTTACTCCGTTGGGAGAGGCAAACGTAAATAAAGAAGAACGTATTTCATCCAAAATATTTACCATTGCTCACGAGATGGCGCACGCAACGGGAATAATGCGAGAGGAAGACGCAAATCTGGTTGCGGCTTACGTATTGATAAACAGCGAAAACGACCTTTTGAAATATTCGGCAATGTATACTTATTACGACAGGATTACGGATATTGTGTACGTATACGACGAGGAAAAGTATACGGAATATACAGAGGCGGTAAAAAATTCTCCCGTATCTTCGGAAATTGCCAAAACGTATGCCTTCTGGATGGAAAAAGCGGGAGTGTTTTCTAAGATAAGCAGTTTTTTTAACGATATTTATCTCAAATTCAACGGTCAGAATCTCGGTACGGACAGTTATGACGACGATATGTTCTGGGACGTTATTCCGTCAGACCCTGACGAGGACGGCAACATAACTTACGACGTGCAGCTGTCAGATATTCAGCTTGCGCTGTTGTCGCCGTATTACGTGGGGTGAGCCTGATTTTAAAGTCACGGCAAATTTAAATCTAAATAAAACCGCAATCAAAAAGCAAGTTGAACAGAAAAACTTTGTCAGAAAGAGAAAAGACAGGATACGTCAACAAAACTTACGACGTGCAGCTGTCAGATATTCAGCTTGCGCTGTTGTCACCGTATTACGTGGGGTGAGCCTGATTTTAAAGTCACGGCATATTGATATTGACAGTAAATAACCTTATTCAAAGAAAATACACTGCAAAGTAAAAACGGTAAGACAATGTACGCAAAGACAGGATAGACGCCTTGTCGGACTTCTGGTGCGTTATGGCAGTTTTGAGTAGTTTAACGGCATAGACCTATAAAAGTATGTCTTATACCAGACCGGAATAATACGTATAAGCCTTATTGCGCGCTTTTTATGCGTTTTACTGTGACGCTCACTTGAGAGTATATAATAATATTATCTGCGCTCACCTTATTGAAACACACAATAAAAATCATCGCCTGAGGGTGAATACGTTTTTAAGCGACATTTACCGGTGAGGATTTGCATGACGTAAAACCTGTCAATGCAACCCGTCATACGGGTACAAGGCAAAAGCCGCAGGTAATATTAAACATATTATCAATGCATTTTACGAAGTAGCTACGCAAATTTGTCACTTTAAACCCGGTTCGTATTATTCCGGGCTGGTATACGGTTTGAACTGCCGTGGAAATTATTCGTATTATGCGGCGAAAAGATTTTAGAAAATTGACCGTACCTCTCAATTTTATATTTGGAAAAATCGATTGGTAACTCTTTGCGATATGACAAACCTATTGCGATTGATTATAATTTATTTAAAGAGTAAGGGAACGTATTGTTTATGAAAAAAGTGCTTTTGGCATTGCTGTCTGTCGTTTTGATTTTTGTTTTTACAGGGTGTTCTGATAATCAGACGGGGATTGAAAAGCCTGTTGATTTTGACGATATGGAAATAGGCACGCAACTGCAGACATATCCCGATTACGAGTTTGAATACGCGCATACTTCAGGAGATAAACAATATAAATTTACTATACAGGAATTCAAGGTTGAGCTTTGCGAAAAGAACACGATAGAGCAAGGAGAAATGCTTGACGGAGAATTTTATCCCTACGCAATCAAAATGAGCGTTAAGGGATTCGTAGACAAAGAACTTGCCGGTAATAAATTCTGTTTCAACTATAATTATCATAATTCGTCGACAGGTATTTATGTGAATTGTTATATAGACGAGAACGGAAATTTTGACGACGAATACATTATTAAATGTTATGAAAAAGAGCCGTGTATTTATTATTTTGTAAGTATAAGTCACGTCAGGGACGCCGACAGTCCTTTCTGAAAACGTTCTTTGCCCGAAAAGACAGAATTTTCAGACATCAACCGAAATATTTGCAGTGCCGGGAAACGGGAGTTCAAGCCGGTATACTAAATGCGGAAAAATGCGTATTATATTGCGTAAAACCGTTGACACGGCATTTATAATAATGTAATATAATAGCATAAACCGAGCGTATCTCAGCGGATATGCTGGTCAGATAAGAAAAGATTAGAAAAGACAGGAGAAGACGGTTATGAACTCAGCATATTTTACGCGATGGCGTTCGCGGTAGTATTTCGTTTGACATTTTATGCCGAACGATTTTTTTTAACGTAACCTGCGCAAATGCCATACGGCGAACGGTTAAAGCCGAAAAACGTAAATAACAGGAGAAAGCATTATGAAAAACGAAAAAATACCTTATAAAATATATCTTCCCGAAGAGGAAATCCCCAAAAAATGGCTCAATCTCAAAGCGTTTATGAAGGAACAGCACGACCCGTTCCTCAATCCCGCAACGCTTAAGCCTTGTACTAAAGACGACCTGCGTCCCGTCTTTTGCGACGAAGTTATCGACCAGGAACTCAACTGTACGGATAAATATATCGAAATTCCTGAAGGAATCAGAGATTTTTACAAGATGTACAGACCTTCTCCTCTCGTAAGAGCTTACGAACTGGAAAAGGCTCTGGGTACGCCTGCCGAAATCTATTATAAGTTTGAAGGAAACAATACTTCAGGCTCGCATAAGCTCAACAGCGCGGTTGCTCAGGCATATTACGCAAAACAGCAGGGAATCACCTCTCTTACTACCGAAACAGGCGCGGGGCAATGGGGCACGGCACTTTCTATGGCGTGCGCATTTTACGGACTCGACCTTAAGGTATATATGGTCAAGGTGTCCAGCGAACAGAAACCTTACCGCAAGGAAGTCATGCGTACTTACGGCGCGCAGGTAATACCTTCTCCCTCTGAAACCACAAAAGTGGGAAGAGCTATACTTAAAGAGCATCCCAATACCGGCGGCTCTCTGGGCTGCGCGATTTCTGAGGCTATAGAGGTTGCGACTACTACGCCTAATTGCAGGTACGTGCTGGGCAGCGTGCTTGACCATGTGGCTTTGCATCAGAGCGTTATAGGACTTGAGGCGAAGGCTGCACTCGATAAATACGGCGTAACCCCTGACATCGTAATAGGTTGCGCCGGCGGCGGTTCAAACCTTGCAGGACTTATCGCTCCTTTTATGGCAGATAAAATTGAAGGAAAGACGGATACTCAGTTTATTGCGGTTGAACCCGCAAGCTGTCCTTCTCTCACGAGAGGCGTATACGCTTATGACTTCTGCGATACGGGCAAGACTACTCCTATGGCGAGGATGTACACGCTGGGCAGCGGATTTTTGCCGTCGCCCAACCATGCCGGCGGACTGCGTTATCACGGCATGAGCCCGATACTTTCAAAGCTGTATCACGACGGCTATATGACGGCAAGGAGTGTGGAGCAGACAAGAGTATTCGAAGTTGCGGAAATGTTTGCAAAATGCGAAGGTATTCTGCCTGCCCCCGAATCTTCGCACGCAATAAGAGTTGCCGTTGACGAGGCTCTGAAATGCAAGGAAACGGGCGAGCATAAAAAGATATTGTTCGGTCTTACCGGTACGGGCTATTTCGATATGACGGCTTATAAGGCTTTCAATGATAAGACCATGTCAGACTTTATCCCGACGGACGCGGACCTGAAGGCAGGTTTTGCAAGCCTTCCGGATATTCCTCAGAACGAAGGAGTAAGAGGCTGAAAAAGCGGCTGAAATAAGTTGACGCATTTTCCCCTGCGACATAAAGTTGCAGGGGATTTTTTATCTCTGATGCCATATTGCTGTCTGACTTTTAATAAAAGTATATAAGCACTTATCGCCCCGAAAGCTTACTGCGTTGTTGATTGCTGAAATCGCCCTGCCTGTAAGCGCGTATATCGGTATAACGGTACGATACCGCAATAATCTTTTGCAGAGAGCGTCAAGCGGTTTTTGCAAAAAGTATATTTTGTGAATATTTTTGCTTTGTTACTTCACTATAATTTGCTAATCAGACGGAAATATAATGTCTTGTCTTTTGAAGGCGTTTTTGTGTTTTTGTCTGTTATATATAAGGTACTACAAAAGTAATAATAATTAGTATCAATTAGTATTAATTAATATTTAGTAATGTTACAGCATAAAAAACAGAGTGTAAGCAGCAGACAACATAAAATATCAGCACTAAATTATCCATAAAATATTTACTATTTTGCATTGTTTTTGTCAACTGTCGGAAATATAATATAATATATTTACGGCGTGCATAAACGGGTATTGAATCCTTGCAGTTTATATTGTATAATTTATGCATAGAAAGATAAAGGGAACAGGGGCAAAATGAGCGCGTACATAATCGTTGTAATGGTATTTGCGATGCTATACACGTTTTATATGGGGTTTTCAGACGGTGCAAACGCCGTGGCGACCTGCGTTGCGACGCGTGCCATAAAGGCAAGATACGCTCTTATCATTGCCGGCGCAGTCATGCTTATCGCGCCTGTCCTTATCTGTTATTTTCTGAGGAGCGACAGCGTTGCGAGAACGGTGGGCAGTCTTGTTTACAGCGAAACGCTTGAAAACGTCGACCCCAAAGCCGGATTCGTATTTATGCTTTCAACAATGATTGCGGCTCTCGTATGGTCTGTGATTTGCGTGCTTATCTCTGTGCCTAACAGCACTTCGCATACTTTGTTGGGCGGACTTGTAGGCGCGGCGATTGCCTGTTTCGGATTCGATTGCGTCAACTGGACCGCCGTCGGACTCAAAGTAATACTTATGGTGTTTCTCACGCCGATGATATGTATGACTGTGGGGTTTCTGCTGGATAAGCTGTTCAGAGTAATCTGCGTTTACCTTGACAGGAGCGTCAGAAAATATTTCAGAGCGGCGCAGGTCGTCAACGTCGTAATCATGAGTACGTCTATTTCTATCAACAACGTGCAGAAGACGATGGGTATATATCTGCTTACGCTTGCGGTCTGTCAGGGCGTTGACATAGAAACGTACGAGTTTTCCTTCTGGATTGTCGCGCTTATATCTGTTGCGATAATGATGGGCATAGTCTTTGGCGGATACAGACTGATTTACGCCGTGGGCAAAAAGATTTACAGGGTGGGAACGTTGCAGTCGTTTACCGCGCAGGTATCTACCGCGGCGGTCGCGCTTACTTGTTCGTTCACCGGTATCCCTATCAGTACAGGGCAGGTCGTTTCTTCAAGTATAATAGGCGTGGGAATTGCAGAAAGAGTGAGCGCGGTGCGCTGGGGCAGAGCGAAGAAAATTTTTTCAAGCTGGCTTTTGACTTTTCCCGTCGCGGCTTGCGTGGGTGCGTTGGTGAGTCTTATTCTCAAAATGATATTTATACGGTAAAGCGGAGGAAAATATGGCATTATTCAAGAAAAAGACGGATTTTTTCGGATTGCTGGCTAAACAATGCGACGCAATGGTGCGCGGCATGCAGGCTCTTTACGACTATTGTACGACGTGCGACGAAAAGTACGGCGACAATGTCATTGCGATAGAAGACGAGGGGGATATGGTAAGACGTATCCTTATCGACGAACTCAACAAAACTTTTATCACTCCTATGGAGCGCAACGACATTTTCGACCTTTCAAGACAGCTTGACGAAATCCTGGATTATGCGAAAACGACGGTGGACGAAACCAGACTTTTCAACGTAAAACCCAACGAGGACATGGTCAAGATGGTGGCTATTCTGCTTGACATTGCACAGCATATCACAAAAGCGGTAACGAATATGGAAAAGCACAAGAGCATCGCACGCGACGAGGCGATAAAGGTGAAAAGCCTTGAAAACAAGGTGGGCGCGGCTTACTACAAAGCTCTTGCGAGATTGTTCGACACTTCGGATATCCACGAGATTTTCAAGTACAGAGAACTGTACCGCCATCTGAATACCACGGCGGACGTGGCGGACGTGGCAATGGACAGTCTGCTGGACGCGCTTATGACTCTGTAAAGAATTTTTTGCCGACGGGATTTCAGCATTTTGACAAAAAAATGCCGTCTGACTTTTTATTTTCACAGATGTAGTGCCGCAAAACGCGGAAAAACGGCGAAAACGGCAAACGGATACGGAGAAGAGCGAATATAATGATTATATCCGCGACGTTTTTAAACGAAAGAGCGGTCAAAAACAGAGATACGCTCACGTTGCATTTAACCGTGCGGCCTGAGGATTGCGGGTTTACGGTGCATAATCAAAAAAACACGCATTTTCCGAAATGCGTAAAGACGCTCGTAACACAGAGTGCGGAGCGGATTTAAAAAAACGCTTGACATAAACGCAGAAATAAAATATGATATTTACAATCACAATATTTTTTCAGGACTGAGAAGAGGAATATTAGTCGGGTACGGGCGCACAGAGAGCCGCGGCAGGTGAAAAGCGGACGCCACGACGGACGAACTCGCCTCGGAGTCCGCAGAGTGAACAGTCAGCTCTGCCGGGATAGCCCGTTACAGCGAAAAGAGGATTTTTCCCGTTGAGTCGCTTTTGCGGCAAAGCCTGACGGCGGGGAGAAGTCGAATAAGAGTGGTACCACGAAACGCAGCCTTCGTCTCTTAAAGATGAGGGCTGTTATTTTATACGGAGGGTATATGAAAAATTTTGACAAGTACCGCAAAGGCTACTTTATGCCGCCCGTGGAGTGTAACGACTGGGTAAAAAAGGACAGCATCGACAAGGCTCCCGCGTGGTGCAGCGTGGATTTACGCGACGGAAACCAGGCTCTCGTCGTGCCGATGAGCCTTGAACAAAAGCTGGAATTTTTCACTTTCCTTTGCAAAATAGGTTTTAAGGAAATAGAAGTGGGATTTCCTGCGGCGAGCGAAACAGAATACGAATTCCTGCGCGCTCTGATTGAGAAAAATCTCATCCCCGACGACGTTACTATTCAGGTGCTTACTCAGTCGAGGGAACACATAATAGCTAAAACTTTTGAGGCTCTCAAGGGTGCGAAAAGAGCTATCGTGCATCTTTACAACTCCACTTCTGTCGCACAGAGAGAACAGGTCTTCAAAAAGCCTAAAGACAAAATAATCGAAATTGCCGTTACGGGCGCGAAACTTCTTGTCGAATATGCGAAAAAGACAGAAGGGAATTTCTTCTTTGAGTATTCTCCCGAAAGTTTTACGGGTACGGAACCGGAGTTTGCGCTTGAAATATGCAATGCGGTGATTGATATATGGAAACCGACAAAGGACAGCAAAGTCATAATCAATCTGCCTGCTACAGTGGAAATGAGTTCTCCGCACGTCTATGCGCAGCAGATAGAGTTTATGTCCAAAAACCTGCACGACAGAGAGAACGTCCTCATTTCTCTCCATCCGCATAACGACAGAGGTTGCGCGGTCGCGGACTGCGAACTGGGCTTGCTTGCAGGTGCGGACAGGATAGAAGGCACGCTTTTCGGCAACGGCGAACGTACGGGCAACGCGGATATAGTTACCGTAGCAATGAATATGTATATGCAGGGCGTTGACCCCGGTCTTGACTTTTCCGACATGCCTGCCGTCTGCGACGCGTACGAAAAGGCAACGGGACTTCACGTGGGCGACCGTCAGCCTTACGGCGGCAGACTCGTGTTTGCGGCGTTCAGCGGTTCTCACCAGGACGCTATCGCAAAAGGTATGAATTACCGCAAGGCAAACAATCTCGATTTGTGGACCGTGCCTTATCTCCCGATTGACCCTCACGACGTGGGCAGAGTATACGAGGCTGACGTCATACGTATCAACAGCCAGTCCGGTAAAGGCGGCGTGGCTTACCTGCTTGAAAACGCATACGGTTTTGTGCTGCCGCAGAATATGAGAGAATCCTTCGGATACCTCGTGAAATCAGTCAGCGACCATGCGCATAAAGAACTTAAGCCGGACGAGGTTATGGATATATTCGAAAAGAATTATGTGAATATCGTCGAGCCTATAAAGCTTTTCGAGCATCACTATCAGCAGAAAGGAGATATTCATACCGTAGTTACCGTGGAGTACGAAGGCAAAATTCAGGAGCTCAGCGGCATAGGCAACGGCAGACTCGACGCTGTAAACAACGCGCTCAGAAATATCGTAAAGACGGATTACACTATCGCAGAATATCACGAACACGCGCTTACCACCACTTCTAAATCTCAGGCAGTCGCATACGTCTGCGTGGAATACGGCGACAAGAAGGTGTGGGGCGTGGGTATCCACAACGACATTATAGCGGCATCGGTATCCGCTCTCGTCAGTGCGATAAACAAGATGCTTTCGTCGCAGAAATAACCGGCATTTCGTTTGATTGGGACGCACCCTCGGTAAAGGAGGGTGCGATTTTTTATACCGACAGACGCAACGCGCATGCGTACGTTTAAAAATAATGAGAATTTTGCGCGTATTCTTGATTATTTTCGCGCGTTGTTGTAAAATGTTAAAGATAATATTTTACTCAAGAGGTAGAACTTATGATAGTTATTCTCAAACCGAATACTCCTAAGGCGGAAGTAGACCAACTGATTGACAAAATAAACGGTTACGGCGTTCAGGTCAACCCCGTCTTCGGTCAGGACCTTATAATTCTGGGACTCGTAGGTGATACGAGCAAAATCGACCCGACGCAGATTGAGGCTAATCACAACGTCGAAAAAGTAATGCACGTTGCAGAACCCTTCAAAAAGGCAAACAAGATGTTCCATCCTCAGCCGACAATCGTCGACGTAAACGGCACAAAAGTGGGAGGAAAACGGCTTGCGCTTATGGCGGGTCCTTGCTCTGTTGAAAGCGAGGCACAGATTGTCGAAGTCGCAAAGGCGGTGAAACAGTCGGGCGCGAACTTCCTGCGCGGCGGCGCGTTCAAACCGCGTACCTCTCCTTACGCTTTCCAGGGACTCAAATATCAGGGACTCGAACTGCTCAAAGAGGCAAGAGAGGTAACCGGTCTTCCTATCGTTACGGAGATAATGTCGCCTTTCGATATTGACAGATTTGTACGCGACGTCGACGTAATTCAGGTGGGCGCGAGAAATATGCAGAATTTTGATTTGCTCCGTCTTCTCGGTCAGACGAGAAAGCCTGTTCTGCTCAAACGCGGACTCAGCGCGACGATAGAGGAGTGGCTTATGTCGGCAGAATACATCATGGCAGGGGGCAACGAACAGATTATCCTTTGCGAAAGAGGCATAAGGACTTTTGAAACATATACGAGAAATACCCTCGACCTCAGCGCGATTGTGGCTGTCAAGCAGCTTTCTCATCTGCCTATCGTCGTCGACCCCTCTCACGCTACCGGTAAGTGGTGGATGGTAGAGCCTCTCGCAAGAGCGGCTGTCGCTGTCGGAGCGGACGGACTTATCGTCGAAGTCCACAACGACCCCGCACACGCGCTTTGCGACGGAAATCAGTCTATCAAACCTAACGTGTTCGATGACCTCGTGAGTCAGATAAGACAGATTGCTCAGGTCGTGGGCAGAGAGGTCTGAAATGCGCAAACTTCACGTAAACCTCGGCAAAAACAGCTATGACATCGTCTTTGAACGCGGTCTTTTGTCCGACGTCGGCAGATACATAAAACGCGACGGCAAAAAACTGTGCGTCATTACCGACGACAATGTGGCTGCCGTTTATGCGGACAAGGTGGTTTCTTCGCTTGAAAAAGCAGGTTATACCGTCAGCCTCTGCGTTCTTCCGCACGGGGAAAAGACCAAGGCTTTCGATACTTTGCCCGGAGTCTATTCAAAGTTGATTGAAGATAAAATCACAAGAAAAGACGCGCTGGTCGCTCTGGGCGGCGGCGTTATAGGAGATTTGTGCGGTTTCGTCGCCGCAACTTATCTGAGAGGTATAGGATTTATTCAGATTCCTACCTCTTTGCTCGCGCAGGTGGACAGCAGTATAGGCGGCAAAGTTGCGGTAGATATGCCCGAAGGAAAAAATCTCGTGGGAGCGTTTTACCAGCCCGAAACCGTCCTTATCGACGCGGACGCACTCAATACGCTCAGCCCTGAGTTTTTTACCGACGGCATGGCGGAAGTCATAAAATACGGCTGTATCAAAGATAAAAAACTCTTTGCAGAGCTTGACGCCTGCGGAGGAAAAGAAGGTCTTTTGCCCGTAATCGACGACGTGATTTACCGCTGCTGCGACATTAAGCGGGAAGTGGTTGAAAAGGATGAAAAGGATAAGGGCGACAGGATGCTGCTCAACTTCGGACATACCTACGGACACGCGCTTGAAAAATATTACGGCTTTGAAAAGCTTTCTCACGGAAACGCCGTCGCGGTGGGTATGTGTCAGATTTGCGGGATAGCGGAGAAAAAAGGACTTACCGAAAAAGGCACGGCTGTCCGCATTGCGGAAGTGTGCAAAAAATACGGCTTGCCCGTAAACGACTGCGCTCCGGCAAAAGAAGTCATAAAAGGCATAGTCAACGATAAGAAAAATATGGGTGATAAACTCGTCGCCGTTCTGCTCAAAGAAATCGGAGAGAGTTATCTTTATTCTACTACTGCGGAGTTTTTTGATTGATGGAACTCAAAAATCTTACTTTTTTCAAATCCAGACTTAAAGGAGAGGTGAAACTGCCTCCTTCCAAAAGTCTTGCTCACAGGGCAATCATATGCGCTGCGCTTGCACACGGAAAAAGCAGGATATACGGTATGCAATACAGCGACGACATAAAGGCGACCCTCGGCGTCATGTCTGAAATGGGCGCGACCGCAGACGAGAAAGGCGGTACGCTTGTGATTGCCGGTTCTGAAGGAGTGTGCCGCAACGCGGAGGCCTTCTGCAACGAAAGCGGTTCTACGCTCAGGATGTGCCTGCCCGTATGCGCCGCGCTGAATAAAGGTTTTACGCATTTTTCGGGCAGAGGAAAGCTGGGTTCAAGACCTATGACCGTGTTTGAAGAACTCTGGAAAAACGCGGGATTGAGCTATTGCGATAAAAGCGCGGAAACAGGCTCTCTCGACATCACCGTCAAAGGAGCGTTGCCGGCAGGTGTTTACAGCGTGAGAGGCGACGTCAGTTCTCAGTTTATCAGCGGGCTGCTGTTTGCTCTGCCGCTCGCAGACGGCGACAGCGTCGTCGAACTCACTACGCCGCTTTATTCAAAAGGTTATGTCGACCTCACGTTGCAGTCGCTGAGTCAGGCAGGAGTCAGCGTGCGTTTCGACGGAGAACGCAGGTTTGAAATAAAAGGCGGGCAGTCCTATCGTCCGTTTGATTGCGAGGTGGAGGGCGACTGGTCGCAGGCGGCTTTCTTCCTGGTTGCAGACGCGATAGGTTCAGACGTGAAAGTCATAGGACTCAACCGCAACGGCTCGCAGGGCGACAAGGTTATCGCCGATTATCTCGACGCGCTTAAAAGCGAAGGCGACCTCACTTTCGATTGCGAGGATTGCCCCGATATAGTGCCGGTTTTTGCCGTGGCTTGCGCGTTGAGAAAAGGCAAAACGAGGCTTACCGGATTGTCAAGGCTTAAAATCAAAGAGTGCGACAGACTTGAGGCGGTTTATTCTCAGCTTTCAAAAATAGGCGCGGACGTACAAAGAGATGGCGACGACCTTATATTCAAAGGTGTTGATAATTTTGAGGGCGGCGTTTCTGTCAGCTCTTTTAACGACCACAGAATCGCTATGACTATGGCGATTGCCGCTACGAGATGCGAAAAACCCGTTACCGTGGACGATTTTGCCTGCATTGCAAAGTCGTATCCGGATTTTCTGGACAGATATTTAGAGTCGGGAGGAATTGTAAAATGAGCGCGACCTGGGGAAATAAACTCAAAATCACTATCTTCGGAGAATCGCACAGCGACGCTATCGGCGTCGTACTTGACGGAGTGCCTGCTGGAGTAAAACTCAATTTCAAAGAAATCAGAAAACAGATGACAAGACGCGCTCCCAACGGCGGTGAATTTTCCACGCCGAGAAAAGAGGCGGACAATGCCGAAATCCTTTGCGGCGTTCTCAACGGAATTACCGAAGGCACTCCGATTTGCGCCGTTATAAAAAATACAAATACCAAGTCTTCAGATTATTCTCAGCTTAAAGACGTGATGCGTCCGTCGCACGCCGATTACGGATACAGAGTGAAATATAACGGTTTCAACGATATAAGAGGCGGCGGAGCAAGCTCAGGAAGACTTACCGCTGCCATAGTGTTTGCCGGAGCAATCGCAAGACAGTTGCTTAAGAAAAAACACATAAACGTCGTTTCTCATATCCTTTCGGTAGGTCCGGTAAAAGACGAAAGATTCGCTACCGAAATCGAAAAGCCGCTTGTTGAACGTTTGAGCGGCAGCGTTTTGCCTCTCATCAACAAAGAGAAAGAGGACGATATAAAAGAAATTATCGCTTGCGCAAGACGCGATGGCGACAGCGTGGGAGGAGTTATCGAGTGCGCCGTTACCGGGCTTAAAGCAGGTTTCGGCGACCCTATGTTCGACAGCATAGAAAGCACGATTTCTTCGCTGCTTTTCTCTGTCCCTGCGGTCAAAGGCGTGGAGTTCGGCTGCGGTTACGATATGACAGCTATGCGCGGCAGCGAGGCGAACGACTGCTGGTATTATGACCGAAACGGCGCGCTGCGTACACGTACCAACAATAACGGCGGCGTTCTTGGCGGTATTTCTACCGGTATGCCCGTTGTATTCAATGTCGCGATAAAACCGACCGCATCCATATTCAAAGAACAGGATACCGTCAACGTCGCGACGCACGAAAACGTAACGCTTTCGCTCAAGGGCAGACACGACCCGTGTATTGTCGTGCGCGCTCTTCCCGTGATAGAGGCTGTTGCCGCGCTTGCAATTTATCAATTCGTCGGAGATTGATTTGCTTTGATGTATACATACCTTTTGTCGGAGAAAATATGAAAGACATAAAAGATTTGAGAAAACAGATAGACCTTATAGACGATAAACTTATCCCGCTCTTTGAAAGCAGGATGGACGTCGCTAAGCAGGTCGCGGAATATAAGCGCACGGCAGGTGCGGCAGTGTTGCAGACGGGAAGAGAAAAAGAGGTGCTAAGCCGCGCCGTAGACAACCTGCAAAATAAAGAATACGCAAACGAGGCGCGCGATTTCATGACTGCGGTTATGGACCTGAGCAAAGAGGTTCAGCTTAAAACCAATCCCGTAGAGCAACAAAAGAGAGAAAGAAAACCCCTGACTAAACACGCGAAAGTAGGCTTTCAGGGGACGGAAGGCAGCTATTCTCAGCAGGCGGCGGAAGAGTTCTTCCCCGAACAAAAGGATATGTCCGCTTATTCCGCTTTTGAAAAAGTCTTCGAGGCGATTGACAGAGGAGAGATTGATTTCGGCGTAGTTCCGATAGAAAATTCTTCAATAGGTTCAGTCGTCGAAGTTTACGACCTGCTCGGCAAATACAATTGCTTTATCGTGGGCGAAAAGTGGATTAGGATAGAACATTGTCTGCTGGGCGTCAAAGGCGCGCAACTATCTGACATAGGGACGGTCTATTCAAAAGCGGAGGCACTCGAACAGGCGCACGAATATCTCGTCAGCGGAGGCTGGAACCTGATACCTTACGCAAATACCGCAATCGCGGCAAAGATGGTCGCAAAAAAGGGCGATAAGTCGCTGGCGGCTGTCGCAGGTGAATCAGCGGCGAAAATTTACGGGCTGGATATTCTCGCAAAAGGCATCAACAGCGACAAAGAGAATTTTACCAGATTTATCGTCATCTCAAAAACGCTTGTCGATATAGACGCGGATAAAGTCAGCGTGAGCTTTACGCTTGTCAACGAGTCGGGCGCATTGTATAAAGTGCTGAGATTCTTTTCCCGTTACGGCATAAATATGGTCAAAATAGAGTCCCGACCGCTTAAAAACAATCCTGGCAGCTATTACTTCGTCGCGGACCTTGAAGGCAATTGCAGGAGCAAAGATATGATACAGGCATTGTATTACGTCGAAAAATCCACGCAGGATTTCAAACTGCTGGGAGAATACGTCAAAAACTCGCCGCAGGAGGTTTGAGTGGAAAACAGGTTTTGCGTTATAGGAGAAAAACTGGCGCATACGCGCTCTCCTCAGATACATAACGCTTTTTTTGAAATAAAGGGAGAAAAAGGGGTTTACGACGTCAGGGAAGTGGCAAGAGAAAATATATGCTCTTGCAGAGATTTGCTTTTGTCTTACGACGGCGTGAACGTAACCATACCTTACAAAACAGACGTCATGCAAAACATTGATTATGTTTCGGAAGAGGCTCAAGGTATAGGCGCGGTCAATACAATCAGAAATGTAGGCGGCGTGCTTGAGGGGTACAACTCTGACCCTTACGGCTTTGCGGCGATGCTCGCTTTTCACGGCATCAATCCTTCAAATAAACGCGCGACCGTCCTCGGTTACGGAGGAGCGGCAAAATCTGTCGTGTTCGCGCTCAGAGCTGCCGGAGCGAAAGTTACCGTCGTGTCGAGAAATCCCGATAAAGTCAGAGAAGAAGGCGTGAAGGCGATAGATTACGAAAGGCTGTATTCTGACTGCGGAAAGGGCGTGAAAGGCGATTTGCTCGTCAACTGCACCTCTGTGGGTATGTATCCTGCAGTCGGCGTAAGCCCTGTGGACGAAAGAATAATCGAAAATTACAAAGCTCTTGCAGACATCGTGTACAATCCTATGTATACAGAGTTTCTGCGTACGGGAGCCAGACTGAAAAAACGCTGCGCAGGCGGTCTGTATATGCTTGTGGCGCAGGCTATGAAGTCGCAGAGCATATGGAGAAACCAGCCTGTCGACGTTGCCGCTACAAAACAGATTTTTAAGCAACTGTCTTTTGAAGAGGCGGTAAAAGGAGGACTCAACGTCTATCTCACAGGCATTATGTCCTGCGGCAAAAGCACGCTGGGAAGAGAGCTGGCAAAAGCTACGGGAAGAGAATTTGTCGATATGGACGATTACATTACCCAAAGAGAGGGCAGGAGTATAAAAGAACTTTTCAAAGACGGCGAAGATACGTTCAGAGATGCGGAAAGCCGTGCGCTTTACGAGTTGTCGTTGAGAAAAGGACTTATCGTTGCAACGGGCGGCGGCTGTATAAAAAATATACACAACAGGGACGTTATGCTGCTTTCCGGCGCAACCGTATTCGTAAGGAGAAACGTTAAAAGCATTATCGCGACCGCAGACTGTTCATCAAGACCTCTTCTCGCGGACGGAGCGGAAAAACTGGACGGCATTTTCAGAGCGAGAAGGAGCAGATATTACGATTGCGCACAACAGATTCTCGCCAACGAAGGAACGCAGGAAGAAGGGCTTGAAAAGCTTGTAAGAATACTTGACTCAAGGAGATAACCTATTATGAAAATCATGGTGATAAACGGCGTAAATATGAATATGCTGGGTACGAGAGAAAAGGACGTTTACGGAGAAAACACACTGGAAGACCTTTACGCTTATATAAAGAAGAATTGCGCAGATACAAACACGGAGCTGAGTTTTTTTCAAAGTAACCACGAGGGCGACATAGTGGATTGTCTGCATAAATGTTTCTTTGAAAAGTATGACGGAGTGGTCATAAATCCCGCCGCGCACACTCATTACAGCTATGCTATCCGCGACGCTATAAAGGCGATTATCCTGCCCGTCGTCGAAGTGCATATTTCTGCGATAGACAAACGCGAAGAATTCAGACACGTTTCCGTTACCGCGCCCGTCTGCAAGGCGCAGATTTGCGGCAAAGGCTTTGACGGTTACGTGCTTGCGGTGAAGATGATTGAAAGCGGAAAATACGAGGATATAAAGTGATGCCAAAAGAGAAAATTACGATAATCGGTCTGGGTGTAATAGGCGGTTCTTATGCCATCGCGCTCAAAAAGCTGGGATATACCGTGTACGGGGCAGACTGCGACGAAGATACCGTGCGCAAAGCCAAAGAACGCGGTATCGCAGACGACGCGGCGACCTGCGCGGACGCGTTTATACCCGATTCCGACATCGTGGTTATCGCGCTTTATCCCAAACAGGTGGAAAGCGAACTGAAGAGAATCGCGCCACTTCTCAAAAAAGGCGCGGTGATTACAGACGTAGCCGGCATCAAATCTCATTTTACACAAAGAATAGAAAGTATTTTGCCTGACGGGACGGATTTCGTATTCGCTCATCCTATGGCAGGAAGAGAGAAAAAAGGCATAGATTATGCCGACGACAACGTTTTTAAAGGAGCGAACTTTATAATAACCCCGTCTGAAAGAAACAAAAAAAGTTCTCTCGACACGGTGGAAAGACTTGCCCGTGAAATGGGCTTTAAAAACGTGATGAGGCTTACGCCCGAAGAACACGACAAAATAATTTCATTTGTTTCACAATTGCCGCATGCTATTGCCGTCGCTCTCGTGAACAGCGACGACAGAAAGTTTGACACGCCGAGATTTGTGGGCGACAGTTACCGCGACCTTACAAGAATAGCAAACATAAACGAAAAGTTGTGGTCGGAATTGTTTCTGGGAAACAAGCAGAATTTGTTGTGTTCGATAAGAGAGTTTGAAAAATACCTTGACGTAATCAAAAAGGCTCTCGAAAACGACGACAAACAGGCACTCGAAGAAGAGTTCGTAAGGGCGACAAAGCGCAGAACGGAATTCAATAAAGAGTTGTAATGCCTACTCGTCGCTCAGTGCATTTTCAAGTCAAAGACAATCAACGCACCTCTCACGGTGCGTATTTTTTTGTCTTTAAGAAAGGTCGCACGCATTGCTTAGGCGTTGAAAATAAATTCTGCCGCTGACATACAGAGGAGAGGAAAACTTAGATATATTTTTTTGCTGAAGAGTCAGAGGAAAGTGTAGCAGAGCGGAAAGCGTAAATAACTTGCCGCGACATAGGGAGAAATCAGTAAACGTATAAAAGAGAACGGAACGGAGCGGCGATAGAAACGGCGATTTCAGGCAAAAAGCGGTCAACGAGAGAAATGCGTGCAGTCGCGCTGCGTCCGGAATAAAAAAACAGGATATAAAACGCCGACCCTACGGCTGTTTTTGTCAAACGTACCGGCATTGCCGGACACGTGTAAAACGTCTGAGCCGCAAAGTCTTGCCACCCGGCGTAAAAGACGAGCGTAAAGGCAATAATTTATTGACTTAATATTATAAAAATGTTATATTATTTAATGTATGGCAACCGCTAAAAAAAGTAAAACTCAAAACGGTCTGAAGGCAGAGGAAAAAGAGAAGAAAAAAGCTTTGCAATCCGCTGACGGAAAGACTTCGGACAACGGCACAGCAAAAGCCTCGGAAAAGAGTGATTCCGCGGCGGTTTCTGCTGCGCGCGAAAACAAACCGCGCAGAACGAGGGCGGCAAACGGCGCGCCAAGACAATTTAAGGAAAAAGGCGCAAACAACGCTTATTCAACGCAAGATAAAACTCTTGCCGCAGACAAAGACCGCGCGGAAAAATCAACTGACGTACTTGAAAAAACCGTTGAAACAAAGAAAAGAAAAAATCAGGTTGCCGAAGAACAGACGACGCAATCTGCCACCGAGGAAAACGTAAAGCCCGTTGCTAAAAGAACAAGAAAAAAGGCTGTTGAAACCAAGGCGGAAGAAAAGCCCGAAACGATGCAGACAAAACAGGCTGCCGCCGATGTCGTCGCAGAAGAAAATGCGCAGGAAACGCAGCCGGTCGTCAATCAGGACTCTGAGCAGATTGCAGAAAACATATCAGAGGAAAAAGAGGAAGAAAAGACAGAAGAGAAAGTTGACGGACTCAAGACCGAAGAACTTGTCGCAGAGCAGCAAAGCGTCTTGCCGTCAGAGAATAAAAAAGCGGATAAAAATTTCAGAAAAAAGAATAAAAAAGTCAGATATGCGGGAGAACTGGAAAGAGTTCAGCCCGACCCAGCCTTCGGACTTACCGAAGAACAGGTGGAGGAAAGATTCGGCAGAGGCATGAACAACGTGCAGCCCAATGCCGTTTCAAAGTCTTATATGGCGATTTTCGCCTCCAACGTGCTTACGCTGTTCAACTTTATAAACTTTGTGCTTGCCGCGCTTATCTTCGTTTACGGAGAACTCAAGAATATGCTGTTTATCGGCGTCGTTACGGTAAACATAATAGTGGGCGTCGTGCAGGAAATCAGAAGTAAAAAAGTGCTTGAAAAAATGTCGCTTATCGCCGCTCCTCACGTGGACCTCGTCAGAGGCGGAAAGGTCGTGCAGAGCGATATTGCCGATATTGTTATAGACGACATCATGATTTTAAAGCAGGGTATGCAGATTCCTTCGGACAGCATTGTCGTGGAAGGACAGTGCGAAGTCAACGAGTCCCTGCTTACCGGCGAACAGGACGACGTGCATAAACAGAACGGCGACTTCCTGTATTCGGGCAGTTTCGTCCAGGCAGGCGAGTGCAAAGCGCGCGTCAGCGCAGTGGGCGCGGACAACTTCACGTCAAAACTGATGAGCGAGGCGAAGAAATTCAAAAAGCCCAAGTCAGAACTGATGCGCTCTATAAACTGGATTATAAGACTTGTAACGCTTGCGATTTTCCCTCTGGGAATCCTTATGTTCTATACGAATAAAATCACCACTTCGACGATAAACGAGGCGGTTACCGGTACGGTTGCGTCGGTCGTGGGCATGATTCCCGAAGGACTCGTGATGCTTACGTCAATCGCGCTTGCGGTGGGCGTTATAAAGCTGGCGAGAAAACGTACGCTCGTACAGGACCTTTACAGCATAGAAACGCTTGCGAGAGTGGATATGCTCTGCCTGGATAAGACGGGTACTATCACCGAAGGCAGTATGCAGGTGGAAAAGACGCATATTTATTCTACGAAGTTCGGACACGTCGACGATATAATGACAAATATGGTCGCGGCTTTAGGCGCGCAGGGTTCCACATTTGAGGCTTTTGCACAGTATTTCAAGAGCAACGAAAAGTACGAAGTCGCAGGCACCGTACCGTTCTCGTCTGCGAGAAAATGGAGCGCGGCGGACTTCGGAGCAAACGGCAAGTTTATCGTGGGTGCGCCTGAATTCGTACTCAAAGAAAAATATAATCTCGTCGAAAACGACGTCAAAGAATACAGCGCGCAGGGATTCCGCGTACTCGTTCTTGTCAGAACGACTCAGCCTCTCAAGGACGACCTGGACAGAGAAAAGCTCAAGCCTATCGCGCTCATAGTTCTTTCTGACAAAATCAGAGATAACGCAAAAGACACGCTCGCTTATTTCGCAAAGCAGGGCGTCGAACTCAAAGTCATTTCAGGCGACAATCCGCTTACCGTTTCAAAGGTTGCGGAACGCGCCGGTCTTGCAGGGTCAGACAAGTTCATTGACGCGACAGAACTGGATACCGACGAAAAGATTTATGACGCATGCGACAAATATACGATATTCGGCAGAGTTACGCCAAAGCAGAAAAAGGTGCTTGTTACCGCTCTTAAATCAAAAGGGCATACCGTGGGCATGACGGGCGACGGCGTAAACGATGTCATGGCTCTTAAAGAGGCTGACTGTTCTATAGCGATGGCGTCGGGCAGCGAGGCAAGCAGAAACGTGGCGCAGCTCGTTCTCCTCGACAGCGATTTTGCGGCTCTTCCCAGCGTGGTTGCCGAAGGCAGACGCGTTATAAACAACATAGAACGCGCCGCGTCGCTCTTCCTCGTCAAGACGTCGTTCAGCATACTGCTGACCTTACTTCTGATAATACTTCAGATGAACTATCCGTTTGAACCTATTCAGCTTACGCTGATTAGCGGTCTGTTTGTGGGACTGCCGTCCTTCTTCCTCGCGATAGAACCCAACGACTCTAAGGTGCGAGGTTCGTTCTTGAGTAAAGTGTTCAAGAAGGCGTTGCCGGCGGGATTTACGGTCGCCACGATGGTTACCATTATTTGTCTTGTGTACCGCAATGTGGGTATCGACGTTTCTGCGCAGGTGTCGACGATGGCGTTTTACGTTACCAGCCTTACGTCGTTTATCGTACTGATGTGGGTGTGTATACCGTATACGAAGGAAAGGCTTTATCTGATTGCGATGTGTCTTGTGCTGTATATTGCCGCGATTACATCTTCGTTTATCCGCAATATTTTGTCTATTTCGGGTCTGACGACGGAAATGACTATCAACATCGTGTTTATGCTGCTTGCCGTCTTCCCGATGATTATATTCTGGAGAGCGGAAATAGGAGCGTTCAACGGACTCGTAAAGGAGATAAAGGATTTCAGACAAAAAGCGCGCGACTATTGGGAAGAACTCCGCGGTAAAAAACAGGACAAAAAGGACGGAAAGTCATAATCAAGCCTTTGAGTCAAAGCGTAATAAAGAAGAGTAAGACTTGAAATCAGAGTTACGTCACGAAGGAAAATAAGAATAACAAGAAAATACTAAAAGTTGAACATACGGCATAAAGCGTAAATTACGTTTCGGAAAATCAACTTGGATATGATAAACAGGATAAAAAGACAAAATGTCTGAATTAAATACGAAATATTTTGCTAAGCAAAAGGAGATAACATTATGTTAACAGCTATCGTAGGTATCAACTGGGGCGACGAAGGCAAGGGCAGGATGGTCGACCTCGTGTCCAGCGATTACGACGTCGTCGTAAGGTATCAGGGCGGAAACAACGCGGGGCATACCGTCGTCAATCACCTGGGAAAATTTATTCTCAACCTCATACCGTCCGGTATTCTCCGTCCCGAAGTCGTCAACGTTATGGGCAACGGTATGGTAATCGACATGCAGCACCTCGTCGGCGAAATGAAAAGGCTGACGGACGCTGGCGTCAAAATTACCCCCGAAAACCTTAAAATCAGCGAAAGAGCAGTAATCTGCATGCCTTATCACGTAAGACAGGACTGCCTTGAAGAGGACAGACTGGGCGACGCTAAATACGGCTCTACGAGAAGAGGTATCGCTCCCGTTTACGGCGATAAATATCTGAAAAAAATTATCACAATGGGCGACCTTTTCTATCCCGAAACGCTCAAAAAGCGTATGAAATCCATAGTTGAGTGGAAGAATCTGTTTATAGAAAAGGCATACGGCAGCAACAAGATAGAACTTGACGAGATTATGGCATGGCTTAAAGAGTACGGCGACAAGCTCAAACCTTTTGTATGCAATACGGGCAGATACCTCGACGAGTGCGTGAAGGCAGGCAAAAAAGTGGTATTCGAGGCTCAGCTGGGCGCGCTGCGCGATATAGATTTCGGTATAAATCCGTATACTTCTTCGTCCAACACGATTGCGGCTTACGCTCCTATAGGCGCGGGTATTCCCAAATATAAGCTGGACAACGTGTTCGGAATCATGAAGGCTTATTCTTCATGCGTGGGAGAAGGTCCTTTTACCGTCGAAATGTTCGGCGACGAGGCGGAAGAACTCAGAAAAGCGGGCGCGGAATACGGCGCGGCTACCGGCAGACCCCGCAGAGTGGGTCCCTTTGACGTCGTTGCGTCTAAATACGGCGTGGAAATGCAGGGCGCGGACGAACTCGCTCTGACCAAACTCGACGTCCTTTCTTACCTCGACAAAATTCCCGTTTGCGTCGCATACGACATTGACGGTGAGAAGACCACAGAGTTCCCCAGAGGAGAACGCCTCGACAAGGCTAAACCCGTAATAGAGTACCTCGACGGCTGGAAGTGCGATATCAGCAACTGCAAGAAAGTTGAGGACCTTCCCAAGGCGGCTCTCGACTATATCGCGTTTGTGGAAAAATCAGTGGGTTGTCCGATAACTTACGTTTCAGTCGGTGCGGAAAGAGAACAGTACGTCGTAATGAAATAATATGGCGGACAAAAGCAAGGTCGCAGACGAAATAATAGACAGACTTCTGCTCCTGCATCCTCAGCCGGTATGCGAGTTGAATTTTAAAACTCCGTTCGAACTGCTCGTTGCGGTAATATTGAGCGCGCAATGTACCGATAAAAGGGTGAACGAAATCACTAAGACGTTGTTTGAAAAATACAACACGCCTGAGGATTTTGCAAATATTGACAGAGAAGAGCTGGAAAAACTCATTTTTTCGTGCGGCTTTTACAAGAATAAGGCGGCAAATATAATCAAGGCGGCAACGGATATTCTCGTCCGTTTCGACGGAAAAGTTCCGTCTACCGTAGAAGAACTGGTTACGCTTGCAGGCGTAGGCAGAAAGACGGCGAACGTCGTATACGCGGTCGCTTTCGGCGGACAGGCGATACCCGTGGATACTCACGTGCTGAGGCTTGCCAACAGAATAGGTTTTGTCAGCTCAGATAAACCCGAAGTTGTTGAGAAAGCTCTTAACAAGGCGTTTGCCCGGGATAAATGGACGATAGCTCACCATCTTCTCATACATCACGGCAGATACGTCTGCAAGGCGAGAAATCCGGAGTGCGATAAATGCACTATCTGCGAGTTCTGCGATTACTATTCGCGGTTGAGCGGTCTTACGGATTGACGGCATTTTACTCGTGCAGAGCGCATGCGTATTTTTACGCTATGATAAGACAGGAAAATTGTGCAATATCTCAGGAGGTAGATTACTATGAATAAGATTCTCAGAATCGTCGACATCGCGCCGAGAGTCAAGGAGTATCTCATCGAGGCTAAAGACATCGCGACGCATTGCAAACCCGGTCAGTTTATTATACTGCGCGTCGACGAAGAAGGAGAACGCGTGCCTTTTACAATCTGCGATTACGATGCGGATAAGGGGACAATTACGCTCCTTGTGCAGGACGTGGGTTACAGCACGCATAAAATGGGACAGTTAAGCGAGGGCGATTTTATACACGATATGGTCGGACCTCTGGGCAACGCTACCGATTTGTCGCAGTTTGAAAACGTCGTCCTTGTCGGCGGCGGTATAGGTTGCGCGGTCATATATCCGCAGGCTAAACTGCGTAAGGCACAGGGCAAACCCTGTACTACCATTATAGGCGCGAGGACAAAAGAATTGCTCTTCAGCATTGACGAGTTCAGAGAAAACAGCAAAGAACTGCTCATCGCAACAGACGACGGCTCTCTGGGTACGAAGGGATTTGTTACTACCGTTCTTCAGGACCTCATCGACAGAGGAGAAAAGATTGACTGCGTTTTCGTCGTCGGACCTATGATTATGATGAGAAACGTCAGCGAACTCACGCGCAAATACAATATCCATACGATAGTCAGTATGAACAGCATTATGGTCGACGGCACGGGTATGTGCGGCGGTTGCAGACTTACCGTTGACGGAAAGACCAAGTACGCCTGCGTAGACGGACCGGAATTCGACGGACATAAGGTCGATTTCGCAGAGGCGATGAACCGTTCCGGCTTTTACAGAGAGCATGAAGGAAAATGCAAACTGAGAGGTTGATTATGAATAACAGCGAAAGAAATAAGACCATACATCAGGACCCTGCAGAAAGAATAAAGAATTTCAACGAGGTAAGCCTCGGTTTTGACGAAAAACTGATGCTTGCAGAGGCGGACAGATGCCTCGGCTGTAAAGCCGCTCCCTGCCGCAAAGGTTGCCCCGTAGGTATCGATATTCCTGCGTTTATCGCGCATCTTAAAGAAAACGATATGGACGGAGCTGTCGCGCAGATAAGCAAAGACACACTTCTTCCCGCAATCTGCGGAAGAGTATGCCCTCAGGAAAAACAGTGCGAGAATTTCTGCGTAAGAAAGGCGAAACTGGGCGGCAGCGTCGCTATCGGCGCGCTTGAAAGATATGTCGGAGATTACGCGCTCAGGACGGGTACCGTACCCGAAAAGAAACCCGCTAACGGAAAGAAAGTCGCCGTTATCGGCAGCGGACCCAGCGGTCTTACCTGTGCTGCGGACTGCGCTATGCGCGGTATGCAGGTGACCGTATTCGAGGCTTTCCACAAAGCAGGCGGCGTGCTGGTTTACGGCATACCTGAGTTCAGACTGCCCAAAGACGACGTGGTAGCTAAAGAAATCGACAAACTCAAGGCTCTCGGCGTTGAGATAAAACTCAATACCGTCGTGGGCAAGACTATTACTATAGAAGAACTTCAGGAGCAGTACGACGCAATATTTATAGGTACGGGAGCGGGACTTCCTCAGTTTATGAATATCCCCGGAGAAAATCTCAACGGCGTAAGCTCTGCAAACGAATTCCTCACCAGAGTAAACCTTATGAAGGCGTACAGAGAGGACGCTATCACTCCCGTTTACTGCGGCAAAAAAGTTGCTGTAATCGGCGCGGGCAACGTCGCTATGGACGCTGCGCGTACCGCAAAGAGAATAAACGGTGAACACGTTTACATAATCTACCGCCGCGGACGCGAAGAGATGCCTGCAAGAGGCGAAGAGATTATGCATGCCGAAGAAGAAGGCATTGAATTCAAATTGCTCACCAACCCCGTCGAAATTCTGGGACAGGACGGCAAAGTCTGCGGTATCAGATGTATAAAGATGGAACTGGGAGAACCCGACGCGTCCGGAAGACGCAGACCCGTTCCCGTCGAGGGCAGCGAGTATGTAATCGACGTGGACCAGGTTATCGTATCTCTCGGTACCAGCCCCAATCCGCTTATCCGTAAGTCCTGCAAAGATATTGAGTTTTCGCAAAAAGGCACTATCGTGGTGGACGAAGACACTATGATGACAAACGTCAACGGTATTTACGCCGGCGGCGACGCCGTTACCGGAGCGGCAACGGTTATCCTTGCTATGGGAGCCGGAAGAAAGGCTGCAAAGGCAATTGCCCGTCAACTTGGAGTTGAATAAATTATGTTTCTCGATATAGCAACCATCTTCGTCAAAGCCGGAAACGGCGGCGACGGAGCAATATCCTTCCATACCGAAAAGTACGTTGCTAACGGAGGACCCGACGGAGGCGACGGAGGTAAGGGCGGCGACGTTATTTTTGTCGCCGAAGATACTTCTGCTACGCTTATCGACTTTCGCTATGCAAAACACTTCCGCGCGGAAGACGGCATGAAAGGCGGCGCGAAAAACTGCACCGGTAAAAGCGGTAAGGATATGATAATCAAAGTGCCGTGCGGTACGATTATCAAAGATAAAAAGACAAATACGATTCTTGCCGATATGTTTTACCCAGGCAGCGAGTTCGTTTGCGAAAAAGGCGGAAAGGGCGGCAAGGGAAACGCGAGATTTGCCACCGCTCAAAGACGCGCTCCTCACTTCAGCCACAGAGGAGTTACGACAAAAGAACGCGAGCTTACTCTTGAATTGAAAACGATTGCAGACGTCGGTCTGGTAGGGTTCCCCAACGTGGGAAAATCCACGATACTTTCCGTCGTTTCAAGCGCGAAACCTAAAATCGCAAATTATCATTTCACGACCCTAAATCCCAATCTGGGCGTTGCGGAATATTACGACCAGCGTTTTGTGGTCGCGGATATTCCCGGACTCATAGAGGGAGCATGGCAGGGCGCAGGTCTTGGTACGAGATTTTTGCGCCATATAGAGCGCGTGCGTCTTATCGTTCACGTCGTGGATATTTCAGGCAGCGAAGGCAGGGACCCCTATGAAGATTATCTCAAAATCAACAACGAGTTGTCGCAATACAGCGAAAAACTCGGTGCGCTCCCTCAGATTGTCTGCGCAAACAAATGCGACCTTCTGACAGACGATTCTCCGATTGAAGAGTTTGAGAAAAAGTCCGGCAAAAAAGTCGTCAGAATAAGTGCGGCTACCAACAGCGGACTCAAGGACCTTTTGGCAGAAATCGCAAGGATTTTGCCCACTTTGCCTAAAACTGCACCGTTTGAGGCAACTTTCGTGGAAGAAGAACAGCAGGGCGGATACGAGATAGAAATCGCGGACGACGGAGCTTATGTCGTTTCAGGGGGACTGGTGAATTACCTCGCAAGAGTGGTCGTTCTCAGCGATTACGAGTCCTTCCAGTATTTCCAGAGCAGACTTCAGAAACTGGGCGTTTACGACGCATTGAGAGAAAAGGGAATAAAAGACGGCGACGTCGTGCGTATTCTCGATATAGAATTTGAATATACGGAGTGATATATTATGACGACTAAAGAAAGAGCAAAACTGAGAAGTATCGCAATGACTATGCAGCCGACAACTCATATAGGCAAAAACGGCGTCAGCGAAGAAGTCCTGGTGCAGATTGAAGAACAACTCCAGGCACACGAACTGATAAAAATCAACGTGCTTAAAAACTGTGATTTCACGGCAAAGGAACTGGCGGCTGAACTTGCTGAAAGCGCGGGAGCGGAAGTCGTACAGGTGCTGGGCAACAAGATTACGATGTACAAGGTTTCAACAAAAGAGGGAGTAAAACATCTCCTCGAAATCTGAAAGACTACAAAAGGCAAAGGCAAATCCTTTGTCCTTTTTTTTGCGACGTTTTTTTGCGCATTATACTTTTATTATCCTTTTTTATTTTACAATATAGACTGTGCGACTTCTGCGGCGAAGAGAGGTTTTAATCCTGACGGGGAAGGTATTATATTGTTTTTGTATTTTGATTGTTTTATAATAAAACCTGCAATAACGAACACGCGCACGTAAATTTTGTTTTCTCGCATGGCATACGGACTTATGATTTTTTAATATAAGACTTTGTGATTGCATATACTTTGTTATGACTCGTCTTGAAAGAATTAAGGTGTCGAGCGTTTTTATAGGCGCAATTGTCGGCGCGGGTTTTGCTACCGGAAAAGAGATAATTTTATTTTTTGGAAACGGCGGTTTTGTTGCTCCGCTTGTAACGGGTATAGCAATGGGGCTGTGTGCGGTAATCTTTTTGTACGTCGGGAAAATCATTTCAAGACTCAAGGAAAACGGCAGTCTTAACAAAAAGGCGTATAAGGTCGTCAGTTTTGCGCTGTTTGCGATAATCGAACTGTGTATGCTGCTTACCATGACTGCTATGATTGGAGGTATGCAGAAACTTGCCGGAGATTTGCCGTGGCAGAGAGCAGGCGGGTTTTTAATTGCCGCGCTGTGCGTCGGCTTGAGTTCGCTGGGTGCAAAAGCGGTGAGGAGAATCAACCTCGCTCTCGTTCCCGTACTTTTTGTTTTGCTGAGCGTACTGTTCTGCGTGAGTTCAAAAGAGATAAAGCCGCTGCCGTTCGATTTGAAAAAGAGCGCGGGGTATCTGTCTATGAATATGCTGCTCGGCGGTTGTCTTGCGGTAAAGGACGGCGAAAAAGCAAGTAGCAAGGATATACTGAAAATAGGCGCGACCTGTGCAACGGTGTTGGGAATTATGACGTTTTTCGTCTATTCGGCGGCAAGCGATTATCCCCAAAGCGATATGCCGGTGTATTCGCTTTGCGCCGCTCACGGTCTTAAAGTTGCGGGCGCGCTTGCCGTGGGAATCGCGATACTTACGACCCTTGCAGGTGCCGCAAAAAGTCTGGGCGACGGGATATATGCGGTTTTTCCGTCAAAAGCCGGGGTAACGGCTGTGTTGCTGCTGCTTGCGCTTGCGTCGTACGGCTGGGATTTTGCAAACGCAGTCAACTTGTTTTATCCGTTTATAGCTGCTGTAGCAAGCGGTGTTTTTATACTCGTTTTCCTCGCTTTTGTTGTGCTGTCCGTTGCGCAAAGAATAATGCGGCAGAAAAGAAAACGCTATGACGCAGAAATATCGTCAGTTATTGAAAACGTTTATACTGACAACACGAATATCTGAGCAGATTGCGGATTTCTGAACGGATACTGTCTTTTAAGGATTGAGAGCGTCAGAACGATGCCGACCTGCGACTTTTTTTGCGACATAACGGTATGCGTATGACGATGCGCGTTTTTCCGCTTGAAAACACGACGAAAAACCTCCCTTTGAGAGAGGTTTTGTATTGTTGCGTCAAGCCAAAGTCAGGGCGACGCGTATTTATTTGAGTTTTTGCGCTTTGTGCGGCTTTTCAGTTTTCGTCGTCGGACATAAACAGCAATCATGATTTTCCGAATTTTTTATCGACGAGTTTTTCAAGCAGAGCGACAAAAACGTACATCAACGCCGCAAGTACGCAGAGAACTACGGTGCTTGTCATTACGAGGTCGAGTTTGAATACCTGTCCGCCGTATATTATCAGATAGCCAAGTCCCGCGCGCGATACCAGATATTCTCCCATAATAGTGCCGACCCAACACAGTCCTACGTTTATTTTGAGCGCGGATATTATCGTGGGTACATTGGAGGGCAGTACCAGATAAATCAGCTTTTGAAGTTTTGTCGCGTTCATCGTGTCAAGCAGAGTCAGTTTGCCTTTGTCTACTTCCATAAATCCGTTGAGAGTGCTGAGTACGGTTATGATAAGGGAAATCATAAGAGCCATTACTATAATCGCACCCGTGCCTGCGCCTACCCAGATTATTATTATCGGACCCAGCGCGATTTTGGGAAGAGCGTTGAGTACGACAAGATGAGGCTCAAGTACGTTTCTGAGAGTGTCGAACCACCAGAGCGCAATCGCAATAACGGTTCCGAGTACGGTTGCAAGCAGAAAACTGACGACCGTTTCGTAAAGCGTTACGCCGGCGTGTTCAAACAGAGAGCCGTCTTTGCAAAGTGATACGAAGGTCTGCCATATCCTGCTTGGCGACGATGTAATGAACGAATCTATCGCGCCTGTTTGTGCAAGCAGTTCCCACAATGCGATAACGACTATCAGAAGTCCCCAGCGCATTGTTGATATGGCAATTTTTTTCCTTCTGATTCCGTTGAGATATTTTTTGTGTTCTGCAGAGCAGTTGAGTGTTTTTTTCATAGGCGTCAGTCCTTTTTGTTCTGAAGGTTTTTCCAGATGTCTTCAAAGTACTTCTGAAAGAGCGGCGACTCTCTTCTCTCAATAGGAGAGAGTTCTTTTATAGGAGAGAGGTCTATTGTCTTTTTTACTTTTGCCGGGCGCGAAGAAAGAATCAGTATTCTGTCGCACATCGAAATAGCCTCTGATATGTCGTGAGTAACGAATACCGCTGTCTTTTTTTCGTTTTTAATTATAGAGTGTACGTCACCCACGACGTGCAGTCTTGTCTGAAAGTCGAGTGCGCCGAAAGGTTCGTCGAGAAGGAGAAGTTCGGGCGCAGTGGCGAGTGTTCTTATAAGAGCGACTCTCTGCCTCATACCGCCGGACAACTGAGAAGGATAGCGGTTTTTAAAGTCACCGAGTCCGTACTTGTCGAGAAGAGCGTATGCGTAATCTTTTCTCCCTTTCATCTTTTTGACTTTCGCGCCGAGAAGTACGTTCTGAGATATCGTAAGCCAAGGGAAAAGTTCGTCGCGCTGCAACATATATCCGCATTTGTCGCGCCTGTCTTTTGCCTCTTCTCCGCCTATCACGACTCGTCCTTCAGACGGTTTTATTATTGACGATATTATGGATAAAACGGTTGTCTTTCCGCAGCCGCTGGGACCTACTATCCCAAGCAGTTCGCCGCGGTTGACTCTGAAGTCAAGTCCGCTGACGGCAAGGGTTTCACCCGTTTTGTCGTGATAGGTAAGAGATACGTTTTCAAAGTTCACGAGGATTTCTGCGTCGTGAAGTGCGTTTTTATCTGCGTCGTTTTTGTCAGATAAGTCAGCACGTGCGTTTTTGTCTGTGTTGTTTTTGTACGATAAGTCCGCGCGTGCGGAAATCAGTCCGTTTTCGTCGGTATTTCTTTTGACGAGATGGTTTTTCGTCATGTTTCTCACCTCCGTGTTTAAGCGTCAGGCGAGAGATTTTGCATACTCGGTCGCCTTTTGAGCAAAGGTGAGGTCTACGATTTTGGCGAAATCAGTTTTTGTCGTAAGCACTCCCGCCTCTATTATCACGTCCTGAAGTCTGTCAAAGTCTTCTGCGTCCGGGATAAGCGTGGGAGAATACGCGCCGATGTCTTTATATGCCTGTATCGCGTTGGCGAGAGTAGCTATATCGGTGCCTGCAAAAGAGGGGGATATAAGCTTTGCTATTTCCTCTGAGTCAGTGTTGTATACGTATTCTATTGCGCGTGCCAGAGCGTTGCAGAAAGCCTGGATTTTGTCAGGATTTTCGTCTATATAGCTCTGTTTCGCGCTGAAAGCCGTGAAAGGCATATTGCCTGCCGCCTCACCGACGGATGCGACTATATAGCCCGTGCCTTGTGCCTCCATTTCTGACGCCGCAGGTTCAAACATCGTGCAGAAATCGCCCGTTCCGCTGATGAACGCCGCGCCTATAAGGTCATACTGGACGTCGTAGTTTATCGTTACGTTTACGCCGTCGGTCAGCCCGTTGAGCAGCATCGCGTGTTCGAGTGCCATTGCGGGTACGCCGCCGCGCCTGCCGCCTATGACTTCTTTGCCTGCCATATCGCTCCACTCAAAGTCGGGCATAGGCTCTCTTGCCATAAGAAAAGAGCCGTCCTTTTCTGTCAGTTGTCCGAACATTACGGGAAAATCGCTGTCTTTTTCCTGTGCGACGTATATTACCGCCTCAGGACCGTGAAACCCTATGTCCGCCTGACCGGACAGCACCGCAGTCATACATTTGTCCGCGCCGCCGCCGTTTGACAGCTCTATGGATATGCCTTCTTCCTCAAAGTAGCCGCCGTCTATCGCGACGTAGAGGGGAGCGTAGAATACGGAGTGGGTAACTTCTATAAGTCTTATGGTGTCTTGTTCGGTATTGCAGCCCGCAAAGCAGAATACGGTTGCAACGGCGAGCATACAGCATATAAGCATTAAAGTGATTGTCTTTTTCATTTTGCCTCCTTGAATTGTCTTTAAGACATAATACATAATATTCAACGTAAAAAAAATTGGTACGCAGAAGGCATTATTTTGAGATGTAGAATATGGATAAAACGGTTTTGTCGCGTTTAAAAAATATTGTTGATATCAGTTTAACGTACTGATACATGTTGGCAATAATCGGAACCTGTACGGAGCGGATTTTTCAGCGTCTTTAAGTAATGCAGACATGAAAATGCAAATAAATCCGCGTCGGTTCTTTATAGCTGTAGAATTCAGGTAATATGCAGAGCGGACTATACGGGTGAGGGGAAAGACTGCCGAATAAAAGCACAGGCGAAACCGGAATCGTGCAAAACCATGAACAAAAATCACGAATTGCGATATATGAGCCTGTGACGGCATAGGTAAAATGCGAAATATTGCAGGCAAATCGAGATTGAAAAGGAAAGGAAAGAGAGAGAAAAACAAGCAGTACGGTGCATAACGCGTTGCGTGCTGTTTTCAGGCGCGCACGATATATACAATTTATACGATTAATATAATTAAAATAAGTTGATAACGGGTTTGCCTTGTGCTATAATGCATAAGTACAATAAACTCTCGGAGAATATTATGCAGTTTTCTAAAAAAGACTTGATTACGGTGCCTAACATCCTGACTTATATCAGGCTTTTGTGCGTGCCGGTATTTATCGGAGTTATGATTGCCTATTGTCTTGACAAGACGGCAACCGAATTTCTCTGGGCGGCTTTCGGTCTGTTCGTATTTGCGAGTGCGACTGATATTGCCGACGGATACATCGCAAGACGTTTTAACCTTATTTCCGATATAGGAAAGGTCCTGGACCCTGTTGCGGACAAACTGTTGCAGGGATTTGCCGTGCTTATGTTGGGCATAGCCGGCAACGTTCATTGGGCATTTGTCGCTATCATTGTCGCAAAAGAGATATTTATCGGAGTTACAAGCAAATATTTTATGCGTGCAAGCAAGCGTCAGGTGGAGCAGATGGCGAACAAGTGGGGCAAATATGCCGCGCTCACCGTTTTTATAGGTCTTTTCTTTGCCTTCCTCGTGCCTTTTCATAAAGTCATTGAGATTGCAGACCTCGTGCTGTTTATCATAGGCAGCGTGCTTGCCGTAGCTGCGGCAACTCAATATACCGTCATTTACTGCAAGCAGTTAAAGCAGGTCAGAAAGAGCGGTATTCTCGAAGTTCTCGACAAGAACGGCAATCCTCTTGACGGCAGAAACATCGTGGTAGTCAGAGCGGAGTACGGACTCAAGGATTACCGCAACAAGAGCGTTATGGTGGACGTCGTCGCAAAGGAACAGGAGGACGGCAGCTCTCTTAAGGACGGCAACGAGCCGGAAGAAATTAAAACGGACGCGGAAAAAGACGAAGTTGATTCCTGCGACGGAGAAAACAAATGAGCCTGCTTTGTGCGATACTGGAATTCAATCCGCAAAGACTTCTCGAACCGGGAGTGATTACCGGACTCGTGCTGATGGTCGTAGGACTTATCACGGTGCTTGCAAGCGGTCTTATTGCGGATTTACTTCCCCAAAAAGAGAACAGCCCCGACTTCTGGCGCAACGTCGTGAGAATTGCTGGAGCGGTCGTTCTGCTTGCGGGAGGGATTACGGCGGTGCTTTGCGCCTGAAAAAACAAGGCATTGGCGTCGGTTGCGGTATACGTGCCGACTGAATAAAGATAATAATTTGGGACAAATATACAGAGGTAAATAAAATGGAGATGTCAAAGACTTACGACCCTCAGGAGTTTGAGAGCAGACTCTACAAAGAGTGGGAGGAAAAAGGCTACTTTAAAGCGGAAATAGACAAGAACAAAGAGCCGTTCACGATTATGATGCCGCCCCCGAACATTACGGGACAGCTGCACCTGGGACACGCGCTCGACCATACGATGCAGGATGTTATCACGCGTTTTAAGCGTATGTGCGGATACTGCACGCTGTGGCTGCCCGGCGTAGACCACGCGTCTATTGCTACCGAAGTCAAAATAGTCAACCTTATGAAAGAGGAAGAAGGTCTGACAAAACAGGACGTCGGCAGAGAAGGTTTTCTTAAACGCGCATGGGCATGGAAAGAGAAATACGGCGACAGAATAGAAAAACAGACCAGATTCCTCGGTTCTTCATGCGACTGGTCGCGTATGGCGTTCACTATGGACGAACAGCGTTCAAAGGCTGTGAAAGAAGTCTTTGTCAATCTTTACAACAAAGGATTGATTTACAGAGGCGACAGGATAATCAACTGGTGTCCGTCCTGCAAAACCGCGCTTTCGGACGCAGAGGTCGAATACAGCGAGCAGGATTCTCATCTCTGGCACATCAGATATCCGCTTGCGGACGGCAGCGGCGAAATAGTTGTGGCTACCACGCGCCCCGAAACCATACTGGGCGATACTGCCGTAGCAGTCAATCCCAAAGACGAGAGATATACCGCTATGGTTGGCAAAACTCTTATCCTGCCCCTCGTCGGAAGAGAAATACCAATAGTAGCAGACGACTATGTCGAAAAGGATTTCGGCAGCGGCGCGGTCAAGATTACGCCTGCTCACGACCCCAACGACTTTGAGGTGGGAAAGAGGCATAATCTCCCTGTAATAAGAGTTATGAACGACGACGGTTCGCTCAACGAGAACGCAGGCAAGTACTGCGGACTTTCGAGAAACGACAGCAGAAAGGTCATTGTCGAAGACCTCGAAAAGGGCGGATTTATGGTAAAGATAGAGAACTACAAGCACAACGTTGGGCAATGCTACCGTTGCGGCTGCAACGTCGAACCTATCGTGTCTAAACAATGGTTTGTCAAAATGGACGTTCTCGCAAAACCGGCTGTCGACGTCGTAAAGAAAAAGAAAGTGGAATTTATCCCGTCCAGATTCTCAAAAGTTTATCTGAACTGGATGGAAAACATAAAGGACTGGTGCGTTTCGCGTCAGCTCTGGTGGGGGCACCGCATACCTGCGTATTATTGCCAGGAGTGCGGCGAAACCGTTGTCGCGAAAGAAGAACCGACCAAGTGTCCGAAGTGCGGGTGTACGCATTTCAGACAGGACGAAGACGTTCTCGACACCTGGTTCTCAAGCGCGCTGTGGCCGTTCTCCACGCTGGGCTATCCCGATAAGACGGAAGACCTCAAGTATTTCTATCCCAACAGTCTTCTCGTTACCGGATACGATATAATCTTCTTCTGGGTGGCGAGGATGATATTCTCGGGACTCGAACATATGGGAGATATTCCGTTCCCCGAAGTGCTGATTCACGGTATTGTGCGCGACCAGTACGGCAGAAAGATGAGCAAATCCCTCGGCAACGGCGTCGACCCTATTGACGTTATCAGACAGTACGGCGCGGACAGTTTGAGATTTTCTCTTACTCAGGGCATTTCTCCCGGCGGAGATACCCGTTATATAGACGAAAAAACGCAGAGTGCGCGCAACTTTATGAATAAGCTGTGGAACGCGTCGCGTTTCGTACTTATGAATTCCGAAGGCGTAAAAGTCAAGCCGATGGGGTCTTTCAGACTTACCGTTGCGGACAAATGGATTCTTTCAGGTCTTAACCGCACAATCAAGGACGTAACCGCCGCGCTCAACAAGTACGAACTGGGACTTGCAATCGCTAAACTTTACGACTTCGTCTGGTCGCAGTTCTGCGACTGGTATATCGAATTGTCCAAAACCGCGCTTTACGGCGGCGACGAGGACAAGAAGGCGAATACCGTAACGGTATTGCTTTACGTACTTGAAAACATACTCAAACTGATGCATCCCTTCGTGCCTTTCATTACCGAAGAGATTTATCAGAATCTCCCCACGACGAGCGGTACGATTATGCTGGCGCAGTGGCCGCAGTACGAGAAAAAATATACTTATTCAAAAGACAGGGCATACTTTGAAAACGTTATGGACGCTATCCGCGCAATCCGCAATATGAAGGCGGAAAAAGGCGTCGTACCCTCAAAGAAAGTCAATATTCATATTGTTGCAAGCCCCGTCAGAGAAAAAGAGGCGGATTATATAAGAAAGCTTGCCGGCGTGGATAAAATAGATTTCTGCGCGGATAAGACAGGTATAAGCGGTAAAACGGTTTCTCTGTTCGGCGGTTTCGGCGAAATAGTCGTTCCTCTGGGCGAAATAGTCGACATCGATAAAGAAATAGAGAAACTGAGCAAAGAACTGGAACATACCGTGTCCGAGATAAAAAGGAGCGAAGGTCTGCTGTCAAACGCCGGCTTTACCTCAAAGGCTCCCAAAGCTCTCATTGATAAAGAAGAGCAGAAATTGCAGGCAAATAAGGATAAGGCGGCAAAGCTCAAAGAGCAGCTCGCCAGTATGAAAGACTGATGTACAAGTATTTGTTTTTTGATTTTGACGGAACTATATGCGACACCTCTGAAGGTATTTACAAGACCTTCAGAGAAGTGTTTCCGCATTACGGGCTGAACGTGGACGAGAGTTTATATCCCCGTTATATCGGTCCGCCGCTTTCAGATACCTTTTATTCCTATTTCAAGGATAAGGACAAGGCGTACGAGGCGGTCGCGCTGTTCCGTTCTGTCTATACGAGCAAATACATCGGCACGACAAAGCTTTACGACGGCATAGAAAACGCGTTTAAGGTGCTTTCTTCCGCAGGTTATAAAGTGTGCGTCGCTACCTGTAAAAAGCACGAAGAGGCAGTCGCTCTCCTCAAAAAATTCGGAATTTACGATTATGTTACATTTACTTCCGGATTGTGCTATAATGTAAGAGAAACAAAGAGGGAAGTTCTTCAATACGCACTCGACGAAATGAAAATTTCGCCAAAGGATTGCGTTATGATAGGCGATACCGATTTTGACGTCGACGGCGCAGAGCAGGTCGGTATGGATTGTATCGTTTGTAAATGGGGATTCGGAGATTACGGCAAAATGGCGCAGAAAAATATCGTGTTTTTTGCGTCGACACCTGAAGAGGTCGTGGAATTTGTGACAAAGGAGTAATCGTATGTCTTACATGAAATCCACTTTCGGATACCTGAAAGAGCATTTTGTCAGGATGCTCGTTTATTGCGTTCTTCCGGCTCTCGTGCTGGGGCTTATTTCTTCGCCCGTTTCGCTTATCAGCTTGCTTTTCAGAGCGCAGCTTGATAAGAGCGTCAGCTTTGCAGAAGTGTTCTTAAACGGTACAGACCTGAATAAACCTTATAAAATCGTGGTGATGATTTTTGCGTTCCTGCTGTATTCCTTCTTTGCCGCAGCTTGCGTCGGCAGCGTGCAGCATAAGATGAGATACGGTCATTTTTACAAAGTCAATTCACACAATTTCTTTAAACTCGTAAACGGAAATTTCCTGCCTGTTGCAAAAGGTATGCTTTCGCTTATGGTGCTTATGGAACTGCTGGGTATCGTTACGACGCTTTTTGTTTTCTTCTGGTCAAAAGTAATACCCGTGCATGCAGTTACGTTGGTGCTTTCTACGATTACGGTATTGCTTTTTGTGGGACTGTTCCTTTTTGTCGCGTCAATGCTGATACTCACGATTCCTAATATGACGATGAGAGGGTTCGGATTGTTTAAAGCCGTGAAACTCAGCTGGGGTACGGCTGTCAATAAGTTTAAAAAGGTTTTGCCTGCGGTTACTTTGCCCGTAATCGTCGCATATATCCCGCTTGTTATCGTCAACGCGTTTGATATAAACGTGCTTACGCAGATTCTCGATGTGCTTTTCTATCTGTTTGCGTTGATGTATTACCACGTGCTGATGTATGTTATTTTCTTCGACCTCGAAAACGTTGAGGTTGCTGATATAAACGAAAATAATTATTGGGGGTAATATATGTCTTTTAAACATTCCCTTAGTATTCTGAATTCAAGGTTTTCGATAACGTACAAACTTCTTGCGTTTATCATTATCCTGACATTTTTGTTCTGCGTTCTTACAGTCTGCGCCGTTTATCCCACGCTTGCCGGACTGCGCAATAATATGAACGAGCTTGCCATCGGCGACGCAATAAGAACCTACGTCAGAGAGGCTCTTAAAGGTGAACCGGAACTTCAGGCTCAGGCGTACGAGGTCCTTTCTTCAAAGTTTGATGCCGCTACCGAAATTGTAAAAAACAACAGCCTTCAGATTAATCTTTCTATCTTGTGGCTGGTGCTGTTGTATCTGCTTTATGTGGTTTTCTTCTCATGGGGGCAATACTGCGTGTCAGACGTAATCAATCATCATATGAGTTCTAACAGTAAGTTCGGTTTCAGCTCAAACCTGATTGTGAACTTCAAAAAAGCGATGAGATATGCGTTGCTCTATACGGCGATTACCATCGGATTTATGATTGTCGTCGCGTTGCTTTACTGGCTCAGCTTTGCAACCCTGTTCAAAGTTATTCCTATTGTCGGGCTTGCGTCTGCGGTAGCCATATTCGTTTTTGCTATGGCTGCGCGCCGTGCTTTGTTGTTCGGCTGGGTCCCTGCAATGGTCGCGGACGGACTTGATGTCGTGGACGGACTTAAGAAAGGTATGAGTCTGCTTAAACAGCGTTTTTCTTACGCTCTCGGACTGTATATCGTATTTTATATAGCGTGGTTTGCATTGACGATTGCGGTAACGTTGTTTACTCTGGGAGTGGGAACTCTTTTTGCAATTTCGATATCACTCGCACTCGCTCAGGCTTGCGATTTGGTAATATATTACCGTACGGTAGGAAAACGGTATTATATTGACGTACTCAACGTCGTCGACCCGTCTATAAAACAGAGGTCGCTCTGATAAATCAGTATTAAAGGCAAGCTTGATTAAAGCTTGCTTTTTTTATCTGAAAGCCGATATGTGCTAAGGCAGCATAATGACCGATATTGACTGAATTTGTTTGCAGGTGTATAATCAAATGAACAAGACAAGGAGGCGTATATGAAAAAAGCCGTTAAATCGTTGATTGTATTGAGCATTATTGCCGCCGTAGCGTTGTGTTGCGTCGCTTGTACAGACAAAATATACAGCTCAGCCTGGGAAATGGCTGTCGCCGTAAACGCAAACGGTGAAGTAGAGGCTTGCGGAGAAGGATATGCCTATAGTGAGGACGTAAAAAGAGTAACCGTTACCTGCAGTATATCGAAAGACGGAGAGATTACGATAAAAAACGCAGACGACAACATCACTATAAAAGGGCAGATGACGGAGCTGAGTACGGGTGCGGACGGCGCGGTCCGTTACAGTATAGCGTTTGAGGACGGAAGAACGGGGAGTGCGGTGTACAGAGAAAAAAAAGAGAATTACTACCCGTCAGACGTCGATAAGGACGACGGAACGGACGTTGCTGAGTTGTACGAATTGTCAGTATCCGTAAGCGATATAATGACAATGTATTTCGTCAGAGGTGCCGAAATAAAATAATATAAA
>CALWHB010000014.1 GCA_944380275.1 uncultured Christensenellaceae bacterium
ATAGGAACAACGCTCTTTTTAACCTGCTTTTCACGGCCTTGTCTAATCAACTGATTGATTGTTGGCATCTGACTTTTACCTCCTGTGTTATTTTTGTCGGAACAGCTCAATCCTAAAGGAATATTACCGTGCCAAAAGCTATATATGGCATAATCCCACACATAGCAAGGAATATTTTACACAAATTATTTTCAAGTGTCAAACGATTGATAACGATAGGAAACAAAATTTTTTCCGAAATTGCCTGCAAACGGCGTGTTTCCTCTTTTTAAGCGCGAAAACGACGGTTTGTTCTCAAAACCGTCAAGCGTATCGCTCAATAAAGCTTTTACTGCCCGTAAACGTCCGTTATTTTTACCGTCGCGCTTGCGTCTAACAGTATGTCTGCGGCTTTCGCGCCCGATTTGACGAGGTTGTACGCCTCAGACGCAATCATTGCGGCGTTGTCCGTGCAGAGTCTGAGCGGAGGATAGAAAACTCTAAAACCGTTCTCGTCGGCTTTTTGTTTCATCACTTCTCTGAGCCTCTCGTTGGACGCCACTCCGCCTGCGACGACTATGGTTTTGAGGTCGTAATCCCTTGCCGCCCTGACCGCCGCGTCCGTCATTATTTCGACAGCCTTTTCCTGGAAGGAGCATGCTACGTCCGCTTTTGAAAACTCTTCGCCTTTCTGCTCGTTGGTATGCACGTAATTGATTACCGCCGTCTTTAGTCCGCTGTACGAAAAGTCGTAACCTGAGCTGTTCTTCAGCGGAGTGGGAAGTTTAACGCACGGTCTGCCCTCTTTTGCGAGTTTCTGAATCTGCGGACCGCCTGGATATTCGAGTCCCAGCACGCGCGCGACCTTGTCAAAAGCCTCTCCGCACGCGTCGTCCTGCGTACTGCCCAGCAGTTTTATGTCCTCTAAAGCGTCCACCTTTACGACAGCCGTATGTCCGCCGCTTGCGATAAGGCAGATATAAGGAGGCTCCAGCTCCTGATTCGCAATATAATTAGCCGCGATGTGTCCGCGGATATGATTGACCGCTATAAGCGGCTTGCCCAGCGCGTAAGCGTATGCCTTCGCAAAAGACACTCCTATCAGCAACGCGCCGAGAAGTCCTGCGCCGTACGTTACCGCCACGCAATCGATATCTTCCTGCCTGACGCCTGCCTGCTCCACCGCCTGAGCGACAAGTCCGGATATTGCCATAACGTGGTTTCTCGACGCGATTTCAGGCACGACGCCGCCGTAACGCTTATGGATTTCTATCTGGGAGGCTATCACAGAAGACAGCACCGTTCTGCCGCGCGTAACCGCACACGCGGTTTCGTCGCACGACGATTCTATTGCAAGCACCGTAAGGTCTTCTTTATCCCTGAGTTTTTCCAGCTGCAAAGCAGCTTTTTTTTCGTAATCCGTAAGCATATTATTATATTGATAAAAGATATAAAGCGTTTATGATTGCAAAGCGTTTATGCTATAAAGCGGCGGTATTATCCGCCGCTGAGTTTTACTGCGATTTTTTTAGATAATCGAATATGAATTCTTCAAGGTCGCCGTCCATGACTGCGGATATATTGCCCGTTTCGCAACCCGTGCGATGGTCTTTTACCATCGTATACGGGCAGAAAACATAGCTCCTTATCTGGCTGCCCCACTCGATTTTCTTGATTTCTCCCTTGAGTTCCTGCTCCTGTTCCTGCTGCTCGCGCTCCTGCTTTTCCACCAGCTTTGACATGAGCATTTTCATAGCCTGTTCGCGGTTCTGAATCTGACTGCGCTCGTTCTGACACTGAACTATGATGCCCGTGGGGATATGCGTGATACGCACCGCGCTGTCCGTCTTGTTGACGTGCTGCCCGCCTGCGCCGCCGCTGCGGTAAGTATCGACCTTGAGGTCTTCGGGATTTATCTTTATTTCTGTTTCTCCCTCTATTTCAGGCATGACTTCTACAGACGCGAAAGACGTATGACGTCTTGACTGAGAGTCGAAAGGTGAAATCCTGACCAATCTGTGAACGCCCTTTTCCGCTTTCAGATAACCGTACGCGTTTTCTCCTTCTACAGAAAAAGTTACGCTTTTTATGCCTGCCTCGTCGCCGGGAAGAGAGTCAAGCACGTTGACCTTATAGCCGTTCCTCTCAGCATATCTCGTATACATACGGTAAAGCATGCTTACCCAGTCCTGAGCCTCTGTTCCGCCTGCACCTGCATGCAGAGTCATAATGGCATTGTTTGAGTCGTATTTGCCTTTGAGAAGGGTTTCGAGAGTGGTCTGTTCAATGTCCTTTGCAAGCTGAGCAAGTTCGCTTTGTATCTCCTCGCATTCACTGTCCGTTTCGCTCTCAAGACACAGCTCTATAAGCACTTCAACGTCGTCCGCCTTAGAGCAAAGCTTGCGGTAACGTTCTATCTTGGAATCAATGCGCGCAACCTCTTTGTTGACTTTTTGCGCGTTTTCGAGATTTTCCCAGAAACCTTCCGCCTCCTGCTGTTTTGCAAGTTCTTCGCGCTGTTTTTCCAGGTTTTCGATGTCGAGAGCCTCACCCAGCGATTCCAGCTGTTTTCTGAGTGCTGATAGGTCCTGTTTTGCCTGTTCGATTATTATCATTTATATTCTCCGTCAGTAAGTTTACCTTTGCTTTTATTGTGCCTTGTCGCCGTTGTAATAGTTGCCCGTTCTTCCACAGCAGTTCTTATACTTCTTGCCGCTGCCGCAAGGACACGGGTCGTTGGGTCTGGGCTGTTTTTCTTTATGCACGGTTTCCACCTTGGGTTTCGCGGTTTTCTTCTTTTCCGCGCCCAGAAGGGTTACGTCATCGTGCTTTTCCGTAGTCTGCATCTCCTGTTCCTTAGGCTGTTCGACCTTTGCCTCGACCTGTATTTTCATAATGATTTTGACGACGTCGCTCTGTATATTTTCCACCATTTCGTCAAACATCTCAAAGCCTTCCTGACGATAAACCAGCACGGGGTCGCGGTGTCCGTATGCAACAAGGCTTATTCCCTGACGCAGTTCTTCCATAGCGGAAATGTGTTCTGTCCATCTGTTGTCCACGCAACGCAGAAGAATATCTCTTTCAAGCACGTCAACGGGTACTTTTTCGTTTTTGAACTTTTCGTTCCTCTCTTCAAAGACCTTTTCCGCCTCTGCGGACACGGCGTTGAGGAAGGAATCCCTGTCGTCGTGTTCCTCTACGAAATCGGGAGTGATAAGTTCCGTCCCTCTGGGAAGAACCGCAGACTCTATATCCCTGTTGAACGCCTCGTAATCCCACTGAGAATAATCTGCCTTGCTGTTCAGATAGGGGTCGCACACCCTTTCTATGACCTTGGGAATCATAGCTTTTATCTGCTCGTGAACGTCCAGTTCGTCAAGCACTATACGTCTTTGTTCGTATATGATTTCTCTCTGTTTGTTGAGAACGTCGTCGTAACTTATTACGTGCTTTCTTATTGAGAAGTTTCTGTCCTCAACTCTCATCTGCGCGTGTTCGACCTGCTTGCTGAGCATCTTGGATTCTATAACTATATCCTCGTCGCCGCCGCTGAGCTTAAGTATCATGTTTCTCAGCAAATCTCCGCCGAAAATCCTGAGCAAATCGTCGTCTGCGGCAATATAGAACACAGAAGAACCGGGGTCGCCCTGACGTCCGCTGCGGCCGCGCAGCTGATTGTCGATACGGCGGGATTCGTGTCTTTCTGTACCTATTATCCTGAGTCCTCCCAGCGCGACTACCTCTTCTTTTTCCTTGTCGGTGTCCGCCTTGAAGAGGTCGTAATATTTCTTGTATTCCTCTCTTGCCTTAAGCACTTCCTCGTTGTCGGTATGAGCATGCGAGGTCGCCTGCTCGACTATGTCGTGAGGATAGCCCATTGAGTCCAGTTTTTTCTTTGCGAGGAAATCGGGATTGCCGCCCAGCATAATGTCCGTACCTCTGCCTGCCATGTTGGTCGCAATCGTAACCGCTCCCAGCTTGCCCGCCTGAGCTACTATCTCTGCCTCTGCGGCGTGATATTTCGCGTTGAGTACGACGTGATTTATCTTCTCTCTTTTGAGGAGCGCGCTGAGTTCTTCACTCTTTTCTACGCTTATCGTGCCGACGAGGACGGGCTGTCTGCGTGCGTAACAAGCCTTGATGTCCTCTACGATAGCCTTGAGTTTTGCGGCGTGAGAAACATAAAGTCTGTCAGGCTCGTCCACTCTTATCATAGGCTTGTTGGTGGGGATAACCACGACGTCAAGTCTGTAAATGGTTTCAAATTCGTTCTCTTCAGTCTTTGCAGTACCCGTCATGCCTGACAGTTTTTTGTAAAGTCTGAAGAAGTTCTGATAGGTGATAGACGCGAGAGTTTTGTCTTCCGCCTTTATCGGCACTCCTTCTTTTGCCTCTATCGCCTGATGTAGACCGTTGCTGAAACGGCGTCCTATCATCTGACGGCCTGTAAATTCGTCCACGATTATTACTTCGTTGTCTACGACGATGTAATTCACCTCTTTCTTCATCGTGAAGTGAGCGCGCAGAGCGTTGTCGATATAATGTTTCGTCTTCTGATTTTCGTAAGCGGACAAATCGTCTATGCCGTAAAATTCTTCCGCTTTTTCAGAGCCGTTTTCGTTGAGATAAACCGTCTTGTCTTTTTCGCTGAATTCGTAATCGCCTATATGGTCGCACTTCGTGCCGCAACTTGCGCATATCACCGTCTTGCCGCACTTTTCGACCCACTCTTCGCTTGCCTTCTCTCCGCAGTTGGGACAGACGTATTCTGCAGGTTTGAGCAGTTTCATCAGTCTGTCTGCTTTCTTGTAAGGTTCTGCGCTTGTTTCGCCTCTGCCGCTTATGATAAGAGGAGTTCTCGCCTCGTCGACCAGGATGCTGTCCACCTCGTCCACAATCGCAAACGCAAGTTCGCGCTGAACGCGGTTTTTCGCGTTTCTGACCATATTGTCGCGCAGGTAATCAAAGCCCAGTTCGCTGTTGGTCGTGTACATTATATCGCAGTTGTAAACTTCGCGTTTCTGTTCTCTGTTGAGAGCGTGCAGGTTGCAACCCACCGTAAGTCCCAGGAAACGGAATACTTTGCCCATCCAGTCGCAATGATATTTCGCAAGATATTCGTTGACCGTAACGACGTGCATGCCTTTGCCTGTCAGAGCGTTGAGATATGCAGGCAAAGTTGCCACAAGCGTCTTTCCTTCGCCCGTCTTCATTTCTGCGATTCTGCCCTGATGCAACACGATACCGCCGATAATCTGCACATAAAAATGTTTCATGCCCAGCACGCGGCTGCTCGCCTCTCTTACGGTAGCGAAAGCCTCCGGGAGAAGGTCGTCCAGTTTCTCTCCCGCTGCGTATCTGTCCTTGTATTTCTGAGTACATGCGGCAAGTTCTTCGTCCGTCATAGCCTGAAATACGGGTTCTAACGCGATTACCTTGTCCGCGGTTTTCTTCAATTTTTTAAGTTCCCTTTCGTCCTTTGAAGGAAACAACGCCGATAAAATGCCCATTGATACCTCTTGAAGTGCAGCACGCATATTCAAAGTCTGCACACTTATTTATATTATCATAGCGCGCGCGAATCGTCAAGCGTATGTCCGGTAGCTGTACGGTCGCTCAGACGCGTTATTTGTATTATTTTACCGACCTTTGTATAAAAAAGCGTTAAAAAAGAGGCAAAACCATTGGTTTGCCTCAAAAAACTCAATCATTTGATTAATCAAAGCCGTCAGCCGTTTTTTCTTCTGTCAGCGTCTTTGACGAAATCCGCAAGCAGACTGTATCTCTTTGCGGTATAATTGTTCTTTACCATTTTTTCGATATTTTCGGTCGCGCCGACGAGTACGACCATGTTTTTCGCCCTCGTAACCGCGGTATAAAGCAGATTTCTGGTAAGAATCATATAGTTGCCGCTCGTTACCGCAACTATCACGACGGGAAACTCGCTGCCCTGCGACTTGTGTACCGAAATCGCATACGCAAGCGTGAGTTCGTCAAAGTCGCCCTGAGAATATCTTACCCTCTTGCCGTCGTCGAACGCGACGACTATCGAAGGTTCTTTTTCGTCCACTTCTTCTATATAGCCTATGTCGCCGTTGAAAACTCCGCTGCCCGTCGTCATATCGTCGGGATTCTGCCACTCCAGCTCGTAATCGTTGACGATATGCATCACCTTGTCGCCTTTTCTGAAGATACGGTTTCCCACCTGCAACTGAGGCTTTCCGCCGAAAGGATTGAGCGTTTCCTGAAGTCTTACGTTCATGTTTTCTACGCCTATTATGCCCTTTTTCATAGGACAAAGCACCTGAATATCCCTGGGATTCACTCCTGCGTATGCAGGTATTCTCCTCGACACCATATCGGTAATCACGTTAAGCGCGGCGGTCGCGTCGGCTTTGTTGTCCACAAAAAAGTCCTTACACTTATTGTCTATTACGGGCATAAGCCCCTTATTTATCCTGTGCGCGTTGGTAACGATATAACTGTCCTCTCCCTGCCTGTAAATATGAGTCAGGTAACTTACCGGCACAATCCCGCACGAAATCACGTCCGCAAGCACGTTTCCCGCGCCTACCGAGGGTAGCTGGTCCTTGTCGCCCACCATAATAAGCCTGCCGCCGTATTTTATCGACTTAATCAAAGCGTTGAATACGTATTCGTCGCACATACTTACTTCGTCCACTATGACTACGTCCTGCTCCAGCTTTGTATCCTCGTTAAAGCGGAAACGACCTTTGCCGTCGGTAAAATCCAGGTCGAGAAGTCTGTGTATGGTCTTTGCCTCAAGTCCCGTCGCCTCAGAAAGCCGCTTTGCCGCTCTTCCTGTCGGAGCGCAAAGACATACAGAATAATTGCGTGCGCGCAGAACCTCGATTATGCACTGTATTATCGTCGTCTTCCCCGTGCCGGGTCCGCCGGTAATCACGTTTACTCCGCACTCAAGACAGCTCCTGATTGCAGCGCGCTGACTTTCGTGAAAAGTGATGTGCTTAAGTCTTTCGTACTCTTTGAGGTCTTCTTCGATATTGAGAGAAACAGACGCTCCCGCGCTTATAAGATTGACGATATGAGCCGCAATAGACTGCTCGCAGATATAATTGCGGGAGTACATCACGACTTCTTTTCCGTCCTTTTCGAGTCTGACAATCTTTCCCTCAATCTCACAGTCGCACAGCGCGTCGTTTATAAGTTCTTCCACGTTCTCATCGTCAAGCGACAGAAGTTTGTCCGTTTCGTTGACCAGTTCGTTTCTCGGCAGATAGGTATGCCCGTTCTTTTCCATCGCGTCCTTGAGCAGATACACGAGAGCCGCGCTTATCCTGAATTTGCTGTTTGCCGGAATACCCGTGAGCTTGGCGATTTTGTCAGCCGTTATAAACCCTATGCCGTCCACGTCGTCTACGAGCCTGTAAGGGTTTTCTTCAATTATGCGCCGCGTGGACGCCTCGTACGCCTTATAAATTCTCAGCGCGGTATTCAGCGGAACTCCGTACCCCTGAAGATATACGATGGTTTCCTGCATCTCCCTCAGCGACATATAGGTTTCGCTTATACTCATCGCTTTTTTTACCGAAACGCCCTTGACCTGAGCAAGTTTTGCAGGGTCTGTTTCTATGATGTTGAGCGCGTTTTCTCCGAATTTTTCTACGATTGCGTACGCGGTAACTTCTCCTATCCCTTTAAAGAGTCCGCTTGAAAGATATTTGAACACGGCGTCCTTTGTGGCGGGCGGTTTTACCTCTACGTGTTCTACCGCAAACTGCTCTCCGAACCTTGAGTTGTTCACCCACTCGCCTTCTGCCTCTACCACTTCCCCGACGCTTACCGGAGGGAAAACGCCTACCGCGGTGCAAGGCATCGGATTCACGTCCAGCCATACGACGCTGTAGCCGTTTTCGACGTTTCTGTATACGATTTCGAGTATTGTTCCTTTGATTTTCATAATCCTTCCGTCCGCAATTACGTCTGCGGCAAGCCCCGTTTCAGGTAAAAGTATATTTCTCCCGAAAAAAATTCAAGAGTACCCGCGCCTTTTGCGGATACTCTTTCATTATAACTCAATAAACCGTTTTTTTTAACTAAATTATGCGTCAACGGACATATTTTTTTATCGCCTCGTTCAAAGCGTCCTTTTTGTCAGTCTTCTCCCATCTGAAACCGCAGTCTTCTCTGCCGAAATGGCCGTAATTGGTCGTCTTTGCAAACTGGGGTTTTCTCAGGTCGAGAGTGTCGATTATGGCTTGCGGACGCATATCGAAAACGTCCGCGACTGCCTTTGCAATAGCCTCGTCGTCATACTTGCCCGTGCCGAAGGTGTTAATCTGCACCGCAACCGGTTTTGCTACGCCTATCGCGTACGCGACGTCCATCTGGCACTTATCCGCAAGTCCCGCGGCTACCACGTTCTTGCAGACGTAACGCGCCATATAGCACGCGCTCCTGTCCACCTTGGTGCTGTCCTTGCCGCTGAACGCGCCGCCTCCGTGAGGGCAATATCCGCCGTAACTGTCCACGATAATCTTTCTTCCCGTAAGACCGCTGTCGCCGTGAGGTCCGCCGATTACGAATCTTCCCGTGGGGTTGATAAAATACTTCGTATCGCTGTCTGTAAGCTCCTTGGGAATAACGGCGTCTATCACATGCTTTCTGACGTCCTTTCTGAGCGTTTCGATATCGACGTCCTCGCTGTGCTGGGTAGAAACGACGACCGCCTCTATCCTGTAAACCTTGTCGTCGCGGTACTCGACGGTAACCTGCGCTTTTCCGTCAGGTCTGAGATATTTCAGAACGCCCTGCTTTCTGACCTCTGAAAGCCGTCTTGTAAGCGCGTGTGCGTAACTAATCGCCGCAGGCATGAGCTGAGGGGTTTCGTTGCAAGCAAAACCGAACACCATACCCTGGTCGCCTGCGCCTATCTTGTCGTAACTGTCGCCCGTAACCTTGCTTTCCACGCTGTTGTCAACGCCCATTGCAATGTCCGCCGATTGCTTGTCGAGGCGAATCATAACCTCGCACTTATTGCCGTCAAAGCCCTTTTCCTCGTCGTCGTAACCTATTTCGAGGACAGCCTTGCGTACTATCGCCTCGTAATCCACGTTGGCAGAAGAAGTGATTTCTCCCGTAACCAGTGCGAATCCCGTATTGCAGCAGGTTTCTGCCGCGACTCTGCTCATAGGGTCCTTTTCAAGCAATGCGTCGAGTATGCTGTCTGAAATCTTATCGCATACCTTGTCGGGATGTCCTTCGGTTACGCTCTCGCTTGTAAACAATCTCTTTTTCATAGTTTTATCTCTCCGTAAAAAATTTGCGGCACTCAAAAGACAGTGCCGCAAAGGGTGATTCTATCTTCCAAGTAATCTTGCGGAATTTAGCACCCGCCATTAGTCGGGTTGCTGTGCGTTCACAGGGTCCGTCCCTCCCGCACTCTTCATAGAATTACGATTTTTTATTAAGTTGTTTTATCTCTCAGTCGTCGATGTCGTCTTCAGCCGCAAACTTGCCTGAGATGTCTTCCTCGACAATATTGCTGCCCACTGAATTCTGCGGTACGGCGACGATGTTGCGATACATCTTCATGCCCGTGCCGGCAGGTATCAGCTTGCCCAGGATGACGTTCTCTTTGAGTCCTCTGAGGTGGTCTACCTTGTTTTTGATAGCCGCGTCGGTAAGAACTCTCGCCGTTTCCTGGAAGGACGCCGCAGACAGGAAGGATTCGCTTGCGAGAGCCGCCTTGGTAATACCCAGCAGCGTACGCTTTGCGGTCGCGGGTCTGCCGCCTGCCTCGAGGGTCTTTTCGTTTTCGTCCTCGTAAGTGAAGATGTCCACGTATTCGCCAGGGAGCATGTTGGTGTCGCCCTGACTTTCTATCTTGACGTTTCTCAGCATCTGTCTGATGATGACTTCGGTATGTTTGTCGTTGATTTCTACGCCCGCGCTGCGGTATGCAGACTGAACTTCCTTGATGAGGTAGTCCTGCGCGCCCTTGACGCCCTTTGTACGCAGAATATCCTGAGGATAGATGCTACCCTGTGTGAGCGGGTCGCCTGCCTCGATTTTGTCGCCCGTCTTGACGATAATCTTCTGGTTGAAACTGAGCTTGTATTCTTCTGCCTCTGTTTCGTCGTCGGGGGTAACGGTAACGACTTTCTTGTCGTCGGATACCGTAACCGTACCAGTTTTTTCGGATACGAGAGCAAGACCCTTAGGCTTGCGCGCCTCGAACAACTCTTCGACACGCGGAAGACCCTGCGTGATGTCTTCGCTGACCGCGACACCGCCCGTATGGAAGGTTCTCATCGTAAGCTGAGTACCGGGTTCGCCGATTGACTGAGCGGCGATTACGCCGACTGCCTCTCCCAGTTTGACAGGGTTGCCCGACGCCATGTTCTTGCCGTAACACTTAGCGCATACGCCGTGCTTTGTACGGCAGGTAAGAACGCTCCTTATCCTTACTGCGGTAACGCCTGCCTTTTCGATTTCCTTAGCCATATCGCTGCTTATCAGCGTATCCTTGTGGCAAATCACTTCGCCCGTTTCGGGATTCACGATGTCGTCCATGCAGTATCTGCCGTCGATACGGTCCTTGAGCGGTTCAAGTCCGGGGATAGCCGTAACTATTACGCCCTTGGTATCGCCGCAATCCTGCTCGTTGACGATGATAGCCTGCGAAATATCGACAAGACGTCTGGTGAGGTAACCTGAGTCTGCCGTCTTAAGAGCGGTATCGGCAAGACCTTTACGACCGCCGTGCGACGAAATGAAGTATTCGAGGACGGTAAGACCTTCACGGTAGTTTGCCTTGACAGGCAGCTCTATGACTTTACCTGACGGGTCGCGGACAAGACCTCTCATACCGCACAGCTGCGAAATCTGGTTCTTGTTACCACGCGCACCTGAGTTTGCCATCATCCATATCGGGTTGAACTCTCCCAGGAAGTCTTCGCTCTTTTCGTCAAACAGAAGGTTGTTGACTTCCTCTTTTGCGTCCTGCCACAGCTTGACTATCTGACGGTATCTGTCTTCTTCTGTCAGACGGCCTCTCTTATACTGTTTTTCGATGCTGAGGACGTTTTCTTCAGCCTTTTTAATAATTTCGCCTTTCTTGTCGGGGATATGCATATCGAAAATACTTGCGGTAACCGCGCCTATTGTCGAATATTTGTAACCCTGAGCCTTTATTTTGTCGAGTACCACCGAAGTTTCGGTCGCGCCCTTATACTTAAAGCAGTTGTCAACTATCTGCGACAGCTGTTTCTTGCCTACGAGGAAGTCGATTTCGAGGTCAAGCTGCTGCTCGGGAGTATCTCTGGGTACGAAATGCAAATCCTGAGGAATAGCCTGGTTGAATATCACTCTTCCGATTGTGGTATTGAGGTTCTTGTGGTACTTGACGCCGTCTATTTCCTTCTCCACGCGGATAAAGACTTTTGACTGCAAATCAATCTGCTTGAGCTGATAAGCCATCATAGCCTCCGCAGGGTTGCGGAAATATCTGCCTTCGCCAAGACCGCCCGGCTTTATCATAGTCAGATAATAAGAACCGATGACCATATCCTGAGTAGGCGAAACGATAGGCTTGCCGTCGCTCAGCTTGAGGATATTGTTGGTGGAAAGCATGAGGAATCTCGCCTCTGCTCTCGCCTCTATCGACAGCGGAACGTGAACCGCCATCTGGTCGCCGTCGAAGTCTGCGTTGAACGCGCCGCAAACGAGCGGGTGCAGCTTTATAGCTCTGCCTTCGACGAGTACCGGTTCAAACGCCTGAATACCCAGTCTGTGAAGTGTAGGCGCACGGTTGAGAAGTACGGGGTGGTCTTTGATGACCTCTTCAAGAATATCCCATACCGCGACGTCTTTTGCCTTTTCAATAACTCTTTTAGCGTTCTTTATGTTCTGGCATTTGCCGCTGTCCACAAGCTTTTTGATAACGAACGGCTTGAACAGTTCGAGAGCCATTTCCTTAGGGATACCGCACTGGTACATCTTGAGTTCCGGACCTACGACGATAACCGAACGACCTGAATAGTCAACACGTTTACCGAGGAGGTTCTGACGGAAACGTCCCTGCTTACCTCTGAGAAGTCCTGTGAGGGATTTCAGCTCTCTGTTGCCCGGTCCTACGACCGCTTTGCCTCTTCTGCCGTTCTCGATAAGAGAGTCGACAGCCTCCTGCAGCATCCTCTTTTCGTTTCTGACGATGATGTCGGGCGCGCCGAGGTCGAGCAGTTTCTTAAGACGGTTGTTGCGGTTGATAACTCTGCGATACAGGTCGTTGAGGTCGCTGGTCGCATATCTGCCGCCGTCAAGCGGAACCATAGGTCTGAGTTCGGGCGGAAGTACGGGCAGCACGTCAAGTATCATCCACTCAGGACGGGTGTTGCCTGTACGGAAAGCCTCAATTACTTCAAGTCTTTTGACAGCCTTGAGTTTGCGCTGACTTGAAGTGGTGTCTATTATCTTCTTGAGTTCTTCACACTCTTTGTCAAGGTCGATTTCGGCAAGCAGTTCTTTAATAGCCTCTGCGCCCATACCGACGCGGAAACTGCCGCTGCCGTAAGTGTCGATTGCATCGCGGTATTCCTTGTCGTCGATTATCTGTTTCTTGACAAAATTTGTCGTACCCGGGTCGATTACGATATACTTTATAAAGTACAGAACCATCTCGACGTCGCGCGGGGACATGTCCAGCGCGAGGCTAATACGGGACGGAACGCCCTTGAAGTACCAGATGTGAGATACGGGGGACGCGAGTTCGATATGTCCCATCCTCTCGCGTCTGACTTTTGCGCGGGTAACTTCAACGCCGCACTTGTCGCATATAACGCCCTTATATCTGATTCTCTTATATTTACCGCAATGGCACTCCCAGTCTTTTGTAGGTCCGAAAATTCTCTCGCAGAACAGACCGTCCTTTTCAGGTTTCTGAGTTCTGTAATTTATGGTTTCGGGCTTTGTAACTTCGCCGTGCGACCAGGACCTGATTTTTTCAGGAGATGCAACGCCTATTTGTATAGAGTCAAAATTATTTACTTCCGACATATCTTACCTCCTTATTCGTTGTCGTCCGACGAGTTGAACAAATCTCCGTCATCGTCGTCGCCCATATCGTCGAAGAGGCTCGCCTCCCCGAACATAGAGGACTCGTCGCCGATACCGAATACGTCTTCGCCCTCTCCCGACGACAAGTCGAACGCGTCGACCTCGTCGAATTCCTGCTCTTTTTCGGGAACGTAATCGATATCCTCGTCCACGTTCTCTCTGAGTCCGATTTCTTCTTTGTTTTCGTTAAGCACTTTGACGTCGAGTGCCAGACCCTGGAATTCTTTGATAAGAACCTTGAAGGATTCAGGCGTACCCGGCTCGCTGATTGTGCTGCCCTTTACTATCGACTCGTAAGTCTTGACACGTCCCACGACGTCGTCCGACTTGACGGTAAGGATTTCCTGCAGTATGTGCGACGCGCCGTAAGCCTCAAGCGCCCACACTTCCATTTCACCGAATCTCTGTCCGCCGAACTGAGCTTTACCGCCGAGAGGCTGCTGAGTTACAAGGCTGTAAGGACCGGTCGAACGTGCGTGAATCTTGTCGTCGACAAGGTGGATGAGCTTGAGCATGTACATGTAACCGACCGTAACGGGGTTCTCGAACTTCTCTCCCGTTCTGCCGTCGAACAGTTCCATCTTGCCGCTTGCAGGCAGATTGTTCTGAGCGAACAACTCTTTGATGTCGGATTCTTTTGCTCCGTCGAATACCGGAGTCGCAATCTTCCAGTCAAGCAGTTTCGCAACGAAACCGAGGTGGACTTCAAAGACCTGACCTATATTCATACGCGAAGGAACGCCCATCGGGTTGAGTACTATCTGAAGCGGTGTGCCGTCTGCCATGAAAGGCATATCTTCTTTGGGAAGAACTCTCGAAACGACGCCCTTGTTACCGTGGCGGCCTGCCATCTTGTCGCCTACGCCCAGCTTACGTTTCTGTGCGATATAGACTCTGACGACCTTTGTAACGCCGGGGGGAAGTTCGTCCTTATTCTCTCTCGTGAACACTTTGACGTCCACGACGATACCGCTCTGTCCGTGAGGAACTTTGAGGGAGGTATCTCTGACTTCTCTCGCCTTTTCGCCGAAGATAGCTCTGAGCAGTCTTTCTTCAGGGGTGAGTTCGGTTTCGCCCTTAGGCGTAACTCTTCCTACCAGGATGTCGCCGCTGTGTACTTCCGCGCCGACCATGATGATACCGTCGTCGTCGAGGTACTTGAGCGCGTCGTCGCCCAGGTTGGGGATATCGCGGGTAATCTGCTCTTCGCCCAGTCTGGTGTCGCGGCTCTCAATCTCGTATTCTTCTATATGGATAGAAGTAAATACGTCGTCCTTGACCAGCTCTTCGCTGATGAGGATAGCGTCCTCGTAGTTGTAACCTTCCCAGGACATGTATCCGATAAGTATGTTTCTGCCCAGCGACAGCTCGCCGTTGTCGGTAGAAGGACCGTCAGCGAGAACCATACCCTTGACGACTTTCTGACCCACGTTGACGATAGGTTTCTGATTTATGCAGGTGCCGTTGTTGGACCTTTCGAACTTCTGCAACTTGTAGACGTCCACGTCGCCGTCGCCTCTTTCGACGACAATCTTCGTTGCGTCCATAGACTTGACGACGCCGTCGTTCTTAGCGATTACCATGACGCCGGAGTCGTAAGCAATCTTATGCTCCATGCCGGTAGCAATGATAGGAGCCTGCGGACGCAGGAGCGGAACTGCCTGACGCTGCATGTTACTACCCATCAGCGCACGCGACGTATCGTCGTTCTCAAGGAAAGGTACGAGCGATGCCGCAACCGAAACGAGCTGCTTGGGCGAAACGTCCATATAGTCTACCGTACGCTTGTCCACCGCGCGGATGTCTTCTCTGATACGGCAGGTTACGCGGTCTTCGACGAATCTGCTGTTTTCGTCAAGAGGAGTGTTTGCCTGCGCGACAACGTATTTGTCTTCTTCGTCCGCCTGCAGATAGTCGACGTGGTCGGTAACGACGATATCGACGATTTCTCCGTTCTCGTCATAAGTCTTTTCGACTTTGCGGTAAGGAGCCTCGATAAATCCGTACTCGTTGACTCTCGCGTAAGTCGCAAGCGACGAGATAAGACCGATGTTCTGACCTTCGGGGGTTTCAATCGGGCAAAGACGTCCGTAGTGAGAATAGTTGACGTCGCGGACTTCAAAGCTTGCGCGTTCTCTGTTAAGACCGCCGGGACCGAGAGCGGACAGCTTTCTCTTGTGAGTAAGCTCTGCAATCGGGTTGTGATGGTCCATGAACTGCGACAACTGCGAACTTCCGAAGAACTCTTTGATAACGCTGGTTACGGGTTTGATGTTGATAAAGGACTGCGCCTTGTGTTCGCCCGCGTCCTGCGTGATGGACATACGCTCTTTGATTACTCTGTCCAGTCTTGCCATACCTATGCGCAGCTGATTCTGGAGCAATTCGCCGACAGACCTGACTCTGCGGTTTGCAAGGTGGTCGATGTTGTCGGTAACGCCAAAGCCGTGTACGAGTCCCAGGTTGTAGCATACCGAAGACACGATGTCGTCAAGCGTAACGTGCTTAATAACGAGGTTGTCCTTATCCGATTTAATGAGAGCTTTGAACTCGTCGTCGGACATGTTCTGCTCTTCTTTGATTTTGATAAGATTTTTGAGTTCGGGCAGATAGACCTTCTCAAGAATACCCAGAGATTTGGGGTCGCACTCGTCCTTGTTCCAGCCCAGGTACGCCGCCATATCGACGGTATTGTTGCCGGTCAGCTTGAACTCGCCGCCTTCCTGGGTCGCGATGTAAACGACGTTTACGCCCGCGTTCTGAATCTCTTCGGCCTTTTCGGGAGCGATAACCTCGCCTGCCGTTGCGAGAACTTCACCGTCCTCGGTAACGATGTCGCGGGTAATCTTCTGATTTTCAAGTCTGGTAGCAAGAGCCAGTTTTTTGTTTACCTTGTATCTGCCGACGCGCATGAGGTCGTACTTGCGCGCATCATAGAAAGTACTCTTTATAAGCTGGGTCACGCCGTCCATAGTGGGGATTTCGCCCGGTTTCATCTTTCTGTAAAGTTCTATCTTGGCGTCGTCCTCGTTCTTGGCATTGCCGTCCTTTGCAATGGTAGCCTTGAGCATCTCCTCTTCGCCGAACAACTCGTAAAGCTGTTCGTCAGAGCCGTAACCCAAAGCCCTCATAAGTACGCTTGCGGTAACCTTACGGGTACGGTCTACGCTCACCCACAAAATGCCGTTGGCGTCCTGCTTGAACTCAAGCCACGCGCCTCTGTTGGGCATAACGGTGGTTTCGTATCTGGGAGTACCCGACCTGTCAAGAGTGAAAGTGCTGTAAACACCGGGACTTCTGACGAGCTGACTGACGATAACTCTTTCCGCGCCGTTGATGATAAAGCTGCCGTTTTCTGTCATAAGCGGGAAATCGCCCATGAAGACTTCTTCGACGGTAGCCTCGCCGGTGTCGTTATGCACGAGTCTTACCTTTACCTTGAGGGGCAAAGCGTAAGTAGCGTCGCGGTCCTTGCACTCCTTGATGTCGTACTTGGGCTTTCCTTCCAGAGTAAATCCGAGGAACTGAAGTTCCATCCTTCCGGCAAAGTCCACGACGGGAGAAAAATCGTCGAGTACTTCCTGGATTCCCTCGGTGATAAACTGCTTGTAGGAGTCCTTTTGCAAAGCAATCAGATACGGTATATCGAGAGTGTCTTTGATTGTAGCAAAGCTCAGTCTTTCGGTATTGCCGTACTTAACCTTGTGAATATGTTGAGGCATTATTGACCCTCCTTAAAATTTTTCACGACTAAACGCGCGTATTTAAAAAACGCGAAATCTCCCCTTACCCGACATCTCTTTCTTTCCGTCGGCGGGGACAAATTGCTATTTTCGCATTTTACATACTAACGCAAATATACATTATAAGGAAAACTTCCAACCGTGTCAACGGTTTTTTTGAAAATAATTATAAAAAATTTTTATATGCCTTCAGGCACGGTCCTATTATATACTCGGATTAAGAAGTTGTCAATATCGGATTTCAAGAAGATTCATAGATTTCGCCGCGGATTTTCACTTGCGTTTTTCAAGGCGGAAGTAACGGACTTATCTATTCGTTACGTATGCGGCATCTGCCGTTTTTCCCTTCTTTCAGACGCGACGGAGGTTCTGTTTATGACGTTTTTCACATTGTTTCTGCCGGGTATTGCATACGCACGCGGTTTTTGCTATAATATGCATATATGAGTAAAATCAAAAACGTAATTTTCGACTTCGATATGACGCTGGGATTCCGCACGACGATGTGGACGGATACGGTCAAGGAGCTTTTGCTTGAAAACAACGTATACGCTACCAGCGAACAGATACGTCCCGTAACGCACGGAGGCGTTTATCCCTGGAGCGACCCGACCGTATCTCACGCTGAATTTTTCAAAGACAGAGGCTGGTGGGAAACGGTAACGGGCAACATCTCGGCAGGACTATCTGAAAACGGCATATGCACTCGCGAAGAGGCTGACAAGGCGATGAAGGGACTCAGAGAAAGATTCTGTGACAAGAGATACTGGAAACTTTTCCCCGACACACTCGACACTCTCGGCACGCTCAAAGAAAAGGGATATTCCCTCGCTCTCGTTTCAAACCATATACCGGAGGCGCGCGAAATATTCAACAGTCTGGGACTCGGCGTGTATTTTCCACGCATGGTGATTTCTTCTGAAGAAGATTACGAAAAACCCCGTCCTGAAATATTATCTAAAGCCCTGGGCGACTTTGCCAAGGATAAAACCGTACTCGTTGGCGACAATTATTTTGCCGACGTACTGGGCGCGATACAGTTCGGCATGGGCGCGGTCCTCGTCAGAAAGCCCAACGTAACCGGATACAATTATTACTGCAAGACACTTGAAGAGCTGCCCGCTCTTTTAGAGAGGATATGATATGAGATTGGACAAATTTTTAAAAGTTTCGAGAATTATCAAACGCCGCACCGTGGCAAACGACGCTTGCGACGGCGGAAGAGTGGAAATAAACGGCAGACCGGCAAAAGCAGGCGCACAGGTAAAGGTAGGCGACGTCGTCGCTCTTCACTTCGGCGACCGCATATTCAGATTCCGCATTTTAATCGTTGAAGAAACTGTGAAAAAACAGGATACCGCAGATATGTACGAGGTTCTTACCGATGAAATTTGACGTAATTCTCCCCTGCGGAGGTACCGGCTCCCGTACCGGACTTGAATACAACAAGCTTTTTGCAGACATCGGCGGCGTAAAAGTCATAGAAAAAACGGTTGAGGCTTTTTGCCGCGACGACGTAAACAAGATAATCATTTCATGTTCGGCGGCGGACGAACCCATATTTAAAGAAATCGCAAAAAATTTCGACAAAACGATAATAATCGTACGAGGCGGCGAAACGAGGGGCAAGTCTGTATACAACGCTCTTCTTGCCGCAGACGCAGACTTTGTAGCCATACACGACGGGGCAAGACCTTACGTAAGCGGCAAAGTGATAGACGACTGTTTCTCTTCAGCCGTAAAATACGGCGCGGCAGTTGCATGCGTTCCGCTAACGGACAGCCTCAGAAAACGCGAAGGCAACGGCTCAACCGCCGTGGACAGGAGCGACTATTACGCCGTTCAGACGCCTCAGGCTTTTTCAAGAAGTAAAATACTGCGCGCTTACGAACTTGCGGAAAACGACCGATTTGTCACTACCGATGACGCGTCGGTTTACGAAAAGTACTTCTCCTCCCCCGCAATTTCTCAAGGCTCGCCCGAAAACGTAAAAATAACGACCGCCGAAGACATCGCTCGTTCTTTTCCCAAAGGTTTCAGAGTGGGCAGCGGCTGGGATACGCACGCCCTTGCGGAAGGCAGAAAACTGATAATAGGCGGCGTAACCGTCCCTCACACTAAAGGACTTGTCGGACACTCAGACGCAGACGTACTCGTACATGCCGTAATGGATGCGGTTCTCGGCGCGCTGGGCAGACGCGACATAGGCAAGCTTTTTCCCGATACAGACCCCGCTTATGCCGGCGCAGACAGCATGGTGCTGCTTTCAGAAGTAGTCGCGCTGATGAAAAAAGACGGCTACTCTCTCAACAATCTGTCCGCAGTCGTTATGGCGCAAAAGCCCAGACTGTCGTCTTATATTCCGATTATGAAAAGCAACCTGGCACTCGCCTTCGGCACTGAAGAATCCGCAGTGAACGTCGCCGCGACGACGACAGAAAAACTCGGCATGACGGGAAGAGAGGAAGGAATCAGCGCGTTTTGCTACTGCTCTCTCGTAAAATATCGGTAATACATTGCGGTTATTACTTTTAAAGCGTAACCGTTTAATCACAGAAGACCGCGTATAATCGCGCGGCAAATAAATATAATACAAAATGACACGATAATACAAAGCAGGTAAAACTTACCAAAGCGCACTTTTCAAGGCTCTGTTCAAGAGTTAAAAACCGTTGCCTTCAGGCATATTATCTGCTACAATGAGCTTATGAAAGAAGAAAAAACAACAAAAACTTCAGTCGTTTTCAACGACGTTTTCGTCGCAATAGGCGTAATAATAGCGGCCTTCGGACTGATAGCCGTATTTGCGGTGGGCAGTTTTGGCGCGATATGCTCTGTCATAGGAATATTCAGAAGTTTCGGTGCGGAACAGGTTCTCGTATCTCTCGTACTGTCTGTCTGCGGACTGTGTACCGCTGCGCTTATGTTTTATCTCGGTTTTCTGGTAAGCCGCGTATTCCTTGACGGATTATCAGAATATATTATTTCAAGAAGAAAAAAAGGCTCTGCACTCAAAAAGGACTGACACTATTCAAAAGCAAAGACTCTCCCCCGACCCGTTCGGGGATTTTTTATTTTTATCGTATTATCTCGCTAATTTTTTACAAAATTCGACAATATTTTTGCAATTTTGTACAAAATTCCACATAAAACGATTGACGTATATTCTGAGCTGATTGTATAATCTAATCATTAAAAATTCGTTTTTCAAAGGATGACCGTTATGAATACTCCCGAGCGTGTTGCCGTTCTGGAACCGGATGATTCTCTGTCAGTGAGAATTATCGGACTTGTCGCAAAATATTGCGACAATCCTGTTTTTACACAATTCAAAAATTACGACGACTTTTACCGCAACAAAACGGCTTTTGACCTCTTTGTATTCAACGAAGATTTTTATCTGCAATTAGCAAGGGACGAAAGAGCAATCAAATTTCTTGAAAACTCCTCGCAACGCTCATATGTCATAGGCGACGAAAGCGGAAAGCATCACCCTGTATTCATAATTCGTCCTTCTTCAACTCTTTCGTCTGAAGAAACTTCAGCAAAAATCGACGCTGCAGAAGACGAGTTTTTAAGAGAACTTTTCATCAAACTGGGATTCAGACACAATCTTACCGGCTGCAGATATCTTAAAAGCGCGATTAAGCTTGCAAGCCACGACTCTTCATATCTCAACAAGGGGATAACAAAAAGACTTTATCCAAAGCTTGCCGCGATGTACGACTCAAATTCAAGCAGCATAGAACGCGGTATAAGACACGCCCTCGGCGTATGTTTCGACAGCGGAAAATTCAAAACGCAATCTGCCGTGTTCGGCAATTGTTTCGACAGTTGCCACTGCCCTACCAACGGTGAATTCATTGCACTGATTGCAGACATGATGTCCACAAAAATAAAAAACCAGTTTCCTCAGGACAGATAACAAACAAAGGTCAAGCCTTTTGATATTACCGCAATAGATAACCGTATCTCTGTTTGAGGACAAAACAAAAAAATACGGGTCGCCCCGTATTTATTTTTTGTAAATATTCTTTGCTTTCACAGTTATTGCCCTGACAAAATCATATTTTGCCGCAGTATATCCGTCCCTGTCTTTGCCATACTCTGAAAGCAGCCTCGTTTTGAGCAACTCGTATTTTTTTGCCTCGTCAAGGTGTTCTTTCAGATAACGGCAGAAATATATTTCGTCCACGTCCCCCTTTTTTCTCAGATGTATGTGAAAGACTTCGTCAGCATAGCCTTCAGGGGTGTAACCCTTGTTGAGAGAAATCCGGTCACCGCTTTCGGACATAACTATGTATCCTTCGCCCGACAGTATCTCTGCGCATCTTTTTAAGTCGTCGGTTTCTATAAAAATATCTATTATCGGCTTGCTTTTTATCGTGCCTATAGCCGTACTTCCCGCATGATTCAAAGAAATTATGCTCTCACCGATAAGATTTGTCAGCCTTGTTTTCTCTCTGTCAAACTGCTCTATCCATTTATCAGGTGCGGGATTTACGAGAGTTATGGGAAACAATTCCCACAACTCTTCAAGCGTCATTTCGTCTAAAAACTTCTTTTCCTTCATTGCATATTATATCGTCTTCTCATAGTTTCGAGATATATTTCGTACAAATCCCTTATAAGCTCAGGGTCGTCTTCGATATAAACGTTTTCGTTGCCCTCTTTGTCCACCTCTATTCTGAAAGGAATAGCCTCGTCTTTAGCTCCGTTGACGTCCCTCATCAGGGCGTAATGCAACCCTTTGTCGGCAAAAGTACTGTTGTAATATACCTGCTCGTAAACGTATTCTTTTCCCTGCTCGTCCTTGAGTATTATGTACGATTTGTCTTCTGGATTGGACATTATTTCAATCAAATTGAGTTTTTCGCTTTTCATTGCCATTTTCCTCGTTCTATAATGTTTTATCAGCGCGCAGGCTTATTGCGCGTCGTCTTGCTCACTCTTTACTTCCTGCGACTCAACGCCTTTTTTTCTTAGAAAGGCTTTGAACGCATATTCACTGTATATCGCCAGGGCGATGTATGCCGCCGATGACGCGCCCCACAAAGCCATTAACGTATATACAACCGCGGAAGGAAAATCTCCGCCGTTTTCAACAACGTTGGAATACACCAGTCCGAAAACAATGGTTGCCGCAAAAAAGAATATTGCAACCGCTCCCACAGCAAATCTCGCTGTAAACAATGCCGTAAATTTCTTTTTCTCAATTTTACCCTCAAGTGCTTTTGCGTATTTTTCCTGCATATATATCCTCCTTATAAATGCCAGTCATTATCTTAAGTCTGCTTTATAGTCCTTGACTTTAAGCGGTTCAATGGCGGTTGCCGTCTTTCAGCAACGCGTATCTGCACAGGTCGAAAAACTTTCCGTCCTTATATGCCGCTTTTTTAAGTAAGCCTTCAAGAACGAACCCGTTTTTTTCAAGCACTCTCCTTGACGCGACGTTGGGAGCGAAAACCTCTGAAGAGAGTCTGACTATATCAAGAACTGAAAATGCCTCTTCTATAATCAGCCTCGTCGCCTCCGTCGCTATTCCCCTGCCGCAGAACGCGTTGTCAATCACATAGCCCAGCCTGGCGTCCTTTGAGTAAATGTCGCTCAGCCTTTCCACTGTGATATTTCCCACTACGTTTCCGTCGGCTACGACGGCGCGGAACAATCCGTCTTTTCCTTCGCGTTCTGCCGCCATACACAGCCAGCTTACGGCATTGTCAATCGTATACGGATGCGGTATGCGTCCCGTAAGATAGGTCCTGTCCGCCCCGTTGCAGAGGCGGGCAAGTTGTTCTTTGTAATCAACCGACCATTTTTGCAAAAAAACCTTCATATTTCCTCTTTGTCATTTCGCGCCCTGCCGTAAGGCAAAGCATTTTAAACCGGGCATACCGACGCGCCCTCGCATATAAGATAGCCTATACCCTCAAGCTCTGCGAATATCTCTCCGCTTTGCAGTTTTGACACTCTGAGCCTGCGCAGTCTATCGCTCCTCAAATCGAGCGAAAGATACTGTTCGCTAACGCAAAAGAAATCCCACATTGTTTGATGTTCTTTACCTGTTGCGTCTTTTACTCTTACCAGGAAAGAAACCTCGTCCCTGCTTGCGTAAATCCTGTCCGCTCTTACTTTTAGCGGTCCTTCGACGTCTTTTAAGGCGGTGTCGCCGTATCCGCGGACTATCGTCCTGAAGTCGTTGTCCTTACGCTTGCCGGAGCATGACGCCTTGCCGAATTTTATTACCGTCTTGCCGTCAAAGCTTTTTTCGAAAGACGGCATTTCTGAATATTCCACGACGACGTCGACCTTTTTGCAGACAAGCGGATTGCACGGCACTTTTATTCTTAGCCTTTTGTCTTTGCAGACAAACGTAACCGCATTTATGTCGCATATCGCGCCGAATCTGTCCTCTAAGGTTACCGTTTCCTTAATGCCCTCGTCCGTTTCGTACACGTCTGTCGGCAGGTCTGCCGCCTCTGCGGTAAACACCATAACCCCAAAATCAGACATATAGCCGCATTTTTTCTGTCTTGAAATGTTTTTAAAATTTACGTCGGCAACGTATTTTGCAGGAATTTTAGTTTTCGTCCCCTCCATGGATTCAAAAACCACGGTTTGCAGCTCTTTTAAATTTTGTTTTGAAATGTTCATTTTTTGCCTCCTTGCTCTTTGCGTATTGTTTTTTTGTGTGAAAAACGTCTGAGTCCCCCTGCGGAAACTCACGTTCTCATCACTCTCAACACTCAAACTTCAGAAGGTCAAATCATTGGTCGCGATTGTCATCGCAGAGTTTATTATATATTTCGTAAACTTTGGTAACGGTCTTTTCGTCAAACTCATACTCAAGCTCGGTAGGTTCGTCTTCTTTGATTACGACTTTGAACACAATCGGTTCGTGAGGAAAATCAGGTACTTCTTCGACTGTCTGCAAAACAACGTACAAAGTTTTTTTCCAGTCCTTCGAAAGCGGTATTACCGCAAGCTGTTCAAAAACCAGGTCTCTGCCTTTGCCGTCAACAAAAGTAATAGTATCGTGATTGCTTTTATCCAAAATAATATCGAGGATATCGACTTCTTCCTTCATGTCGCACTTTCCTTTTTTTGCAAAAACCGTTCCTTTGACAGAACTGACGTCTTTCGTCGTTTTGTCTAAACATATTATAACCAACAGTATAAGATATGTCAAGAGAATTCGACAGTATTTCCAAAAGTTTTGAAAATACTTAAAATCCGCGATATCAATCACGTGAAAACATAATAATCGATTAATCTTTTTCTTAAAAACTGCAGCTTTGTACCTTTTACCAGACAAACTCTGCTTTTGCCGCCTCGCCGTTGTCTATCAGAATATCCTGCGCAGTCATGGATTTGTTGACAACGGTCGTGAAATATGCCCACTCCGCTATCTCCTCTGCGCTTGCCCATTTGGGAATAAGAGTAAGTTCCATTATCCTTTTCCACATAGAAGGGTCGTTCATAACCTTTGAGTTTATTTCGGTCGTTACTCCGCCGGGGGAAAGGCTGTTGGCGGTCGCGCCGTATTTGGCAATTCTCAGCGCGACGTTTTTCATATAAGCTATAATACCGCCTTTGCTTGCGGCATATTGCGGAAATTCAGCTCCCGTATGCGCGCTTGCGGAGGCGATGAACAGAACGCTTTTTATGCCTTCTCTCACACCGTATTTTTCCGTTACGCGTATCGTGCCTTTCAGGTTGACGTCTATATCTCTTCCGCTGTCCTGTACGCCTGCGTTGTTTATCAGAATATCCACGTTGTCGACTTCGGGCAAACCGTCTTCAGAAATATCGGAAACCATATGAGTATAGTTTTCGGCATCGATGGTTTTCTCTCTTATATCGATGCCTGTAACGTTATGCCCTTCTGCAAGAAACTTCTCGGCTATCGCCTTGCCTATTCCTCCGCTCGTACCCGTAATCAGAATTTTCATCTCGTTACCTCCGCTTTCAACTCTTTTTGCTTTTCTTCAGCTTTTTTATTTACGAAATCGAAATAGTCCTTTCCCACCAGGTTTTTCTTCCATCTCTTGCAAACTCTGAATCCTATGCCTGAGAATATCACCTCGCAAATGAGTTCCGCCACCATACCGGTAAGAGAGCAGGTAACGCATTGCAACAGCGACCAGCCGAAGAAATTGTGGCTTACTATCAATGCAAAAATCATATTGTCGGCAAACTGCCCTATCGCCGTAGACACATAAGAGCGCATAAAGTACGCCGCCGCACCGTCGGGATTCTTTTTGAAAGCAAGCCCTATGCCCGCGTTGGTAAAGTTGTTTATCACCGCAGAAACGACAAATGCGACCGTACTTCCCGCAAGCACGTACCACGTCCCTCCAAAGGTATTGTCGAGAGCGGTATTAATCTGTTCTCCTCCGCTTTCAACGAACGATTCTCCCCATGCGCCGGGAATAAGACTTCCCAGAAACATCATCAGACAAAATACGAGGTTTACCGCGATTGCAAACACAGAAAGCATCGTTGCCGCCTTTGGTCCGAAATGTTTCGTAACTATATCCATGGTCAGAAAAGCAAACCATGACACGATTATCCCGCAATCGAGAGCAAGCCAGCCGACGGGCAGCGATATGCTCTTGTTTGCAAGCAGATTCATCGCAAATACGCTGAGTACGAAAAACACGGTAATAGGCGCAGGTACGTTCAGCACAAGCAATCTGAATTCTTTGCCGAAATCAATAAGTTTTTTTTTCATACTTCTCCGTAAAACGGACGCAACCCGAACAACAAACAAAAAGCCGCAGAATACGGCCATCGATTCCGTAGTTTTGTTTATAGACAGGATGGTCACGAACTGTCTTTGATTACACGACGAGTTTAGCACCTTTGCTGCGACATTGTCAAGCGGATTTCAGCAAGGTCTGCTGTTGTGCAGAAAAAGAAATTGTGATATAATTCTTTATATGAAGGAAAACGCAAAAAGGATAATCTGTTTTTCTCCCACGGGAAACTGCAAAAAAGTTGCCCTCGCGCTCGCAGAACGAGGCGACGATTTAAGGGACATAACCATGCCCGAAAAGAGAGAAAATCCGCCCGTTTTCGGTCAGAACGAAATGACGGTTTTTGTAATGCCCGTATACAACCGCGGCATACCCGACGCGTGCGCAGAATATATAAAATCTCTTGACGGGAAAGGTGGCTTTGCCTCTGTCATATGTGTATATGGCGGCGTAACAAAAGGAAAAAGTCTGCAAAAAGCGGCAAAACTTCTGACTAAAAGCAATTTCAGAGTTGCTAAAGGCGCGTACGTTCCCGCTCCTCATTTCTATTCAAAAGAAAAATTCAATGTCCTTTCTCAGGAAAGACTTCAAAGAATAAAAGCTTTTTTCGACGGAGAGTTTGCAGCCAAAGCCATACTCTCTCTTTCCGGCGTAGAGTTTTCGATTCAGCCTTTTTTAAGGGTAATAACGGGCAGCTGCCGTGTGGACTTTTCACTATGCACCGCATGCGGAAAATGCAAAGAAGTGTGTCCCGTCAACGCAGTGAGGTCTGATTTTTCTTCTGCAGGCAACTGCATCCTGTGCGGCGCGTGCGTAAAAGCCTGCCCTGCCAGAGCAAGAAACATCAGATTTCATACCCCTGTCCCACTGCTTTTTATAAAAGCAAACTGTAAACATCGCGACGACGAGTTTTACGACTTCAAACTGCCTTCAGATTAAAATCCCTGAGGTAAAATCAGATTTAAGAAATTTAGAGTTAAAATCAGGTTTAACGAGAATTGTCGCATTATGTACGGTTACAAGCCGTATTTTTATTTAAAAAGTCTGAATTACCGTTTTTACGCCGTAAAAGTCTGTCAACAAAATGTTTGCCCTGTCGTTATTCTCAAAAAGTCAGACTTAGAGATAAACTTCATTTTTTCAATGAGTCCCGCTCAACAGGACGCATCATCAACGTATATTCTTTTTCGCACCCGAAAAATCCGGAATAATTCTCTATCTCCTCAAGGGCTTTTTCTCTCGATACGTTTCCTGCGCCAACCGCGAGCGACAGCTCTATAGCGGAATAAGGCACGGTGCGACTCTTCATCTCCCTGAAACGTTCAAGCTGAGTGAACTCCTTGCACTTCTCTATACAGCATGACGTATGCAACGCTTTGTTTCCCTCTCCGCCCGTCCATCCTGTCTTTTTTGCGAGAAGACTTTTTATTTCGTCCCAGCCGTATCCGTCGGCTACTTCTGCAAAATCGATATGTACGAGAGCGGGAAAATTTCCTTTTGCAGCACATTTTTTAAAGGTGTTTACAAAAGGATTCATAAGCTCCGGCGACTTCTTCAAAGCGGCATGCACGTTTCTCACCTGTTCGCTCTGATACCTGCCCTCGTTGCTTTTGCCCCAAAAAGTTCCTTTTGCAAGCGTTCTCATAGTAAAATACGTCTGCATTTTCCCTTTAGTCAAAGGTCTTTTAAAAGTCAGAATCCTGCCGAGATTAAAGAAAAACTCACCTGCCTTTTGCCACGCGGGACTGAAAGCTATCGTGGGAGAAATATTGTTGAAAAGCAGATTGTGCATCTGCACGGGTTCGTTGCCCAGTACAAGATAAGGCACATTTTCACGCGCAATCGTTTCCAGAAAAAGCACATACGCAAGCGAAGGACACATACACGTGTTTCCTGCAAGTCTGAAATGCTCTGCATAAATCGCAGACATAGCGTCAGCGTCTACCTTTTTTGAAATAAAACTGACGTCGGGAAAAGCTGATTTTGCCCTTTGCATACTCTCTTTTGCACTGTCTGACATATATTCCGTAATCCAGGTCAGCGCGAGTACTCTGAGCTTTTTGACTTTTGACAGATAATAGAGGAGATATGTAGAATCTTTTCCGCCCGTGTAAAACGCCGCTACGTCGTATTTTCCTTTGTCGTTGTGAGGAAAATCGGTTCTTAAAGGCAAAACTGATTTCAGCTTTTTCAGCTTTTCTCTGCTCGCGCACATAGGACAAAGTCCGTCTTCGTCAAGTTCGAGTCCCGGAATAAGATAATCGTTTGCCACACAGTTTTTGCAAAAATTCGCAGACGCGAAATCTTCTGCGTCTTTTTTGTAGTCTTCTTTTAATACTACGATTTTCTGCCTGATAAGTTTTTTTATCTGAAAATTGATTCCCGTTTCCCTCAACGTCTTTTCTCCGTCCATCGCACGGAGTATGTCGAGAGTGGATTTTAAAAGCCTGACAGAATTTTTAAACGTGTAAGGAGCCTTTCTAATACCGTAATAAACGATATGGTTTTTGCATATCTTCCATCTGTTCTGTAATACGGTTGTGCTGTCGCGGTTTATAATTTTGTCTTTATCCGTCATAATTATCCTTTGCGCTCTGCGCCTTGCATTATCAGTATATCAGAAACGGCAACGCTTTTCAACAGACATAAAAATAATCGTATATACATCAGGTTTTTAATATTTCACATCTCGTAAACCGCCAACTTTTCGCCCGAAGTATTTTCTTTTGTCATATGCACGCATTTTACGTTCAGGTCGTCGTACTTCTTATAATAATACGCACCGTTTTCTGCGTCTATACAACATGAATATCTCGTTATATCCCGCCTGTCTTCATCGGTGATAACGCTGCCTCTAATCATCGCCACCCCGTCGAGAATTTTGAAAGTCTGCGCTGTTTTAGCGGCGTCAGAATCGCCGCACTCTGAATTTTTCAGACAAAACCATGCCTTTACAAAACGCGATTCAGAGGAAAAATCTCCAGGAAGCCCCACTGCGCCTTTGCCCTGAGAGAAAAACTTTTTATCTTCGTCCATGACTTTGTCGGGATTTTTTGCGCACAGACTCTCGGATTTTTTGATATTCTGCAAATGAAATTCAAAAGGCGGATTGTTGGTAAGCACTCCGACAGGATTGTCGTGAATTTTCAGCCCTTGCGCCGTTTGTTCTATAACTATACTCCCCGTTTTATCGGCTACAATCCAATGCAAAGGCGCAAGCGGCAATGCCACGTTGAACGGAATCCTGACTATCTCAACTCTTTCGGCAAGCAACTTCGCCTCGCCAACCGTCGCGCACCTTGCAAGAAAATAAGGTATCATTTCGTACGGCGCAAGCGCGGTTTTTCCTTCTTCCGCTTTTTCAAAATATTGTGCGTTGAACGGAAAATTGAGTCCTGCCATACACAAACCTTTTTCGTTTGCCGCCTCCGCGTACAGCGGAAATCCTTCTTCTGCCCTCGCCGCACCTATCGTCGCATAATGAACAATCAGCGACCCTGCCAGTTTTGTGTGGAGAGGATAATCTCCCGGCATAACGACTATTTTCTGCCCGAAGTCGTATTCAATATCCAAGTTTCTGCCAAAAAACAACGTGTCTTTAACAAAATTGACGACTGTACACATATTTCCTCCGTCCTTATTATGCGGTGTATTTTATAATTTATCCGATGCAGTATACCAGACCTCTTCAAGCTCTATCCCCATCGCGCCGTATCTTTGAATTTTTTCTTGAGGATAATACAAATACATATCGCTGTAGTCCGCGTCTTTTTCTCTGCCTTTATATCCGCATTTTTCAAGCGGCAGATTCTCATACAATTCTTTGAAATCCTTGTATATGTATATCTCTTTTACCTTTGCAATAAGCGTATAATCTACACCTGCACAGGAAAATTCTATAATATCCCCTTTCTTCACCTTCTTTCTCTTTTCGTCGTAAAGCCTGAGTTCTATCGTCTTTTCTCCGCTTTCTATCATCCTGAACGGACTTATGTTGAGTTTCATACAATGTTTCATTGCTCTCCTCTCAATCAGCCTTTTCCCCTATACGTATTTCATAATAATACGCTTTTGTCAACTTTTTAAATCCCGCCTCTGTCGCCGGTTTTTCAAAACCTTCTCCTGCAAAGTAATACATACTTCTCTTGCACTCTTTTTTTGCCCAATTCAATGCAGCAGTCAAAAGCGATTTTGCTTTATCCTCATCGTAACTGTTCATTTCAAGACCGAATATCTCGCAGTCAATTCCTTTTACATTAAAAAACACCGTGCCGCAATCGTCAGCGAAAATCTTCCAGTCCCCGATAGTTCTATATATCTTATCGGACGTCCAGAACATCTCTTTTTCAAACCGTTTGTGTATTTTTCTAAAACCGTCAAAATTGTCTTTGTCAATTACCGCAATATCTCTTACTTCCTTTCTCGGCACGTAATTTTCAAACAACACCGTAAACACTTCTTCTGCCGACAATGATTCTCTGCCAGTGCCGGATAAAAAATCAATGGTTTCTTTGTTTTCTTCCGGAAGATAAAAACTGAAAATAAATCCCTTGAAATCGGCATAAAGACTGCTTATCAATTCTTCAAAAGCGTCTTTGAAATCATTTTCCGCCACAGCAATCTGCAAGCCTACATATTTGTCTTCTTCTGAAAAGAAAATCTGAAACAGCCCTTTTATTTCCCCGTCTTTCTCATAAATAAGCAGCATTTCGTCTTTTTTTTCAAATGATTTTATTGCAGTGTTTAAAAATATTTCCTTACTTTTTATTCCGTCGCAATACAAAGGAAAAGCAGAATTTGCCTTGTTTTCCGTTAATCCGTAAAAATAATCCGCATGTTTTAAAAAGCTTTGTTTGTCAACAATACTAAGCATATCTCCTCCGTTTTTATTATACTTAATAACGGATGCGTTTTCAATATGCAAAATAAAATCCCCTTTTAAATGGGGATTTTATTGTTATACGAAAGGATGTTCCGCTTTTATAACGCAGTTGCACTCAGGTCGCAGTTCTTTTATCTTCTTCTCTACCGTTTCCGCTGCCTCTTCGTCAGATATTTTACTATCCACAGGTATCGAAAGGTCAAAAATAAGATTTATATGATTGCCGCCGTAAGTCATCCTGAAGTCGTGTACCGAATAGCTTTCGTCCACTTCTTTTACCGTCGCTTTTACAAAGGCGAACATTTCGTTTACTTTCTCGTCGTCGACTACTATCGGGTCGAGGTGTATGGTTACTATATATCCGTATTTTTTCTGAAAATCGCGCTCTATATTGTCAATCACGTCGTGTACGTAACTGAAATCGCTCTTTGCAGACACTTCCGCATGAAAAGATATTATCTGCCTGCCCGGTCCGTAATCGTGTACCATAACGTCGTGGATGCCTATCACTTCAGGATAATCCTTTACAAATTCTGCAATTTTTTTGAGAATATCTCTGTCAGGCCGACCGCCCAAAAGCAAATCAATCGTTTCCTTCGCTGCCTTTATGCCGGTATAAAATATAAACGCTGCCACCAGAATACCCGAATATCCGTCTATGTTTACCGCGGCAAATTTTGAAAGCAATGCGGATACGAATACCAGAGTCGTCGCCACGACGTCGGAAACGCTGTCAAACGACGCCGCTTTTATTGCCTGAGAATTTATCGTCTTTGCAATTTTGCGATAGAAGAAGAACAGCCAGCATTTTACCGCTATCGCAACGCCGAGGAACACAAGCGTAACCGTGCTTATTGCCGTTGCCTCAGGGGTTATTATCTTCTCTATCGACGATTTGAAAAGTTCGACTCCTACAAAAATTATAAGTATATCTACTATAAACGCGCTTATATACTCAAATCTGCCGTGTCCCATAGGATGTTCTTTGTCTGCGTGCTTGCCAGAAAATCTGAACCCTATCATAGTAACCACGGAAGAACCTGCGTCGCCTATATTGTTGAACGCGTCAGCTATAATAGCTACCGATGCAGACAGAATACCTATCGCCAGCTTTCCAGCAAACAGCAGTATATTGGCGATGATGCCGGTAATGCTTGAAAGCATGGCATAATTGCTCCTCACTTCCGGATTCTGTACGTCTTTTCTGTTTTTTACAAATAGTTTTATAAGTAAATTCGTCATATTTTCCGCCGCTGATTTAATTAACACTTAGTATAAGATAATATGCAAAATATGTCAAGAAAGCGACGGTTAATGTTAAAACATGCAACAAAACCCTGTATCTTCTGCTTATCTGAAATCCGAACGGCAGTAAAGATTATTCCGCCGTCGCGCGTTTCAGAATCAGATTGAGATATTCTCCTTTCAATGCCTGTGCCATAACGGCAGGATTGCTCATATTATCTTCCGATACAGCCGTTCCGTCAAAAGTATCGCTATCGCTGTAGACCGCCCAGCCTTTTATATTCTCAAAAATGACTGAATTGAGGTTCTCGCAATTTCTGAAAGCGTAAATGTCTATTCTTAAAAGCGACGCTGGTAAAACAGTGCTGCTCAACTGCGTACAACCTTCAAAAGCATATCTGTTAATATATCTGAGGTTTGCCGACATCTTTATTTCTTTAAGACCGCTGCATCCGCTGAAAGCCATATCTCCGATTGAAAGCACCGCCGTGGGAAGAGTAATTTTTTCAATCGAAATGCAACCGCTGAACATTGAAGAGCTTATCTCCTGAAGTTTTCTGGACAGCCTTACGTCAGAAAGAGATGTACAATCTCCGAAGGCGTGTCCTCCTACTTTTTTCACGCTGTCCGGTATATTTACTGACTCAAGCGAACTGCACCTGCGAAAAGCATATCCGCCTATTTCCAAAAGACTTTCCGGCAATTCTACGTCGGTTAATGCCGTGCAGTTTTCAAATGACCTCCATGATACCGATTCGACTCCGTCTGCAATATAAACCGCTTTGAGAGAAGTGCAGCCTGAAAAAGCCTGCACGCCCGTTTCCTTCAAAGTTGAGGGAAGGCTTACGCTCTCTAATGAATTGCAATCCATAAACGCGCCCTCCCCTATGTATTCCGCTTTTTCAAGGCATATTTCCGTCAAAGAGCTGCACCCGGCAAAAGCCTCTTTGCCAAAATTTCTGATATTTACAGCTTTTTCTATTCCTTTAAACGTCTTACAGTTTTTGAACGCGCCTTCTCCAATTCTTTCAAGATTCTCTCCTCCTGCAACCGATTCAAGTAATACACAGTTGTCAAAAGCGTATCTCCCTATTTCGGCAACGCTTTGAGGCAAAGTTAGGTTTTCTAAAGACGTATTGCAAAAAGCATAAGATTCAATCGTTTTTACGCTTTCTGAAAAGACGATTTCTTTTACAGACGAACGCTCAAAAGCGGAACTCCCTATCGTTTCCACATTTTTACCTGTCGTAATCTTATTTGCATGGCTATCTCTGAATCCCGAAGGAGCTATTTCCTTTACGGGCAAACCTTTGAACGTGTCAGGAACGTTGAACACGTAACAACTTATCCCGTTGATAGCGTCCCTGTCTATTTCGACACGGTAAGACTGTCCGTCCTCCCGCAGTTCGTATATCAGATATTTGTCGTATCCGCAGACTGAGCATATACCGTTTTCGTCAAACGTATGCTCTTCTTCGTTTTTCGTATCGCCGCAAACGCACTCTTCAAAGTGTTTTATTTCGTCGGAATAAAACGAATAAACGTGCTCGCCGTCGTTATGCCTGACAGTATTGTCGCAAGCGACAAAAAGAACCGCAAACAGCATTACCGTTAAAGATATTATCAACTCTATGACTATGCTCTTTTTCACGACAGCACTCCCTTTTATATTTTTTGATGCCTTACTTTTATATCGATTGAATATGCATGAATATTTCAGATTTCACAAATATTTTTAACGTGCGGCTTTTATGCTGACGTTTTTTTGTCTTACTTATGTTCCCAAAGGCAAAAAAAATCAAACCGCGTCAATGCGGTTTGATTCTTCAGAAGTTTTAGCTCATAATGATGTTTTTTATTGTGCCGGCATATCCTGAATTTGCGATATAACACACTCTGCCTATGCAACCCACACTTTCCCACTCTGCGAATTCTTTTGCCCACTCTGCCGACGCGGTAAAAAAGATGTAATTGTCGCCTGCGGAATCAGTTATTCTGTAACCTTTAAGCAGATTGTCTTCTGCGTCGAAAGGCGCGCCGGGACCTGCCTCAACCGCCGTCTTTACAAGTTCTTCCTTTGCTATGCTCTCGACGACGTATCCGCTTTCTCTCGCCTGTAAAGCAACGTTTTCAAATGCCTCATCCATAACGCTTGCGTTCAACGTTTCGAAAATCTCTTCAAAAACGCTCATCTGCGATTCCGTCAACGTTGCAGCGTATTTTGAAAGCGATTTGCGCACGACCAGTTTGTCATCTTTGTACGACCCTGTCGTCTTGCCGTCAGAATGCGTATAAGTTATTCTTTCACCTATATAATAAGTGTAATCGCTTTTCTTTTTCCACAAAAAATTACCCGTCGTATAACCCAGCTTAAAGGCATGGTCATATTCTGTTTCTACGGTAAAGCTACCGCTTATACCTATCTCAATCGCCTCAAAGGACAGTTCCCCTATGGACTTCATCATAGAAAAAATCTTCTCAGCTTGCACGTCAGTCGCAGTATGCCAGGTTTTGTTTTCAGCCTGCAACTGAACGGACTCAAGCTTTGCGTCTTTATCTGTAACGGACGGATTTCCTATACTGGTCGTACAAGCCGTCAGACACAAGCACATAACGACAATAAGTGTAATAATTGCAATAAACGGTATCGTCTTGTTTTTCATATCAACACCCCTTTGTATCTTCAATATAACGCATTATCGCGGCTATGTCAATACGGCTGTCCGACGCGACCCCATAAAAAAGCCCGGGACGTCCTGATTATTTTTGTCAGACGCCCGGTCATAATTATATTTCGTTTTATATTAACCTTTACCGACGGTTTTCCGCAAATTCGGCCTTGCAGTTTTTATCGCATTACTGCTTGAATTTGCCGTTCTGACCGCAGCACTTATTCTGCTTAAAACACGTCGTCAGATTATGTAGTCCGCAAGATTTTCTTTGAATCTCTCCAGCCCTATTATTTCAAAGGAACGCAGTTGAATAGGCAAATCCTTTTTGTTGCTTGCATATATCTTTTTGCACAACTCTTCAGGGAAAACCATGATGAGATTTCCGCTCTTCCTGCCCTCTCTCTTTTCGTCGCAGAACAGATTATATTCCTGTGAAACCCACTTTGAGCGCAGATATTCCAAATCAGACGCCACTAAGACAAAATGACTGCTCTTGTCAAGCGAGCCAAGAATTGCGTTGCGATACTCTGAATCTCCTATATAGGGCAGGCTTATTCTGTCAAGAAACGCTACCTTTCCTTTTTCCTTCAGAAAAGCATAAATTTCAGCGGCAATATCGGTATCTTCTGATTTATGAGAAATAAACACGTCGAAATAGCCTGAATCTGGCAAGGTTTCTCCCAGATACGCTTTTATGCATTTGAGATTGTGCTTTGAGTTTTCGTCTTCTTCGTCGTTGACTTTCAATTTGTTCAGGTTCAGCGTAATCATGTCAAGACATTTCAGAGCCATATCGTTTGCCCCTATTATCTTGCAATATTCGGCAAGTCGTTTATACCCCGTGCGCAGACACTCTCCGAAACCGCAATCCGCGCCGTTTTCAGCAAGTTTATTAAAAAGCAGAATGCTCGACTTGATATGTTCTCCGATAAGATGATAGACATCTTCCTGTTCTGACATAATCATTTCTTTGTCAACGTTTTCAGACTTTTCTTTCTGATACTGTTTTTTCAGGTTTCTGCATTTTTCAAAGAAAATTTCCGCTTTCTGCAGCATTATCTCAGTATTTTTCTTTGATTGTGCCTCATCGCCGCCAAACACGTACTTCCCTTTTATTTCCTCTTCGATTCTTTCTGCGTCCTCTTTATTCATATACCCGCTATAGAGTCGTTTCAAAAGGTTTTTTATGTAAAGAACCTGGTCCCCTCCCCATATTACTCTTACGGTTTCTGTAAGTCTGAGTTCGTTTTTCAAAGCGTTTTCAGCGTTTTCGTATTCTCCTTTTATGATATAAATCATTGCCATCTTTTCAAAAACGGCGTCTGCCGCCTGCACAAGCAAAACATAATTGTAACCTTCGTTTTGCGACAAATCGTATATCAGTTTGTTTACGAATTCATTGCAGACCTTTAGCGACTCGTCATACATCGCCGCGTTGAAATAGGTATTCGCTCTTATCGACAAGCCGGAAACGGTTCTGTTGTCCATCTGAAATTCCAATATTCTGCTGAGTAATTCTATGCCCTCGCTAAAAGTTTCGTCAGGCTCCCAGTGCGACCTGAATTCTTCTTCAGAAACACCGTCATCCTGAAAAAACACAAACACGGGTATTTCATTTCTTTTCGCAACGTTTATGCAATAGCCGCAGCAAGAACAATTCATCATATCCCTGTCAGCAAGAACTACGACAAGTTTTGCGTTTTTCATATACACGCCCTCTTCTTCGTACCATGTCTGACCGGATGCTTTTATTCCGTGCGTATCGTAAGAAACAATCCCAAGCTCTTCTGCTTTCTTTACTATATTGAACTTATCGTTCTCGGAAACGAAAAAAACGTCCATTTTACTCTCCCTTATAATAGATAATATTGAAGTGTATCATATTTTACTTTAACACATAAAAGCGGATTTTTAAAGCTATTATTTATTATTTCTGCAATTTTGCAATCCGCACATAAATTTGAGCCGGATTATACGAAATATGCTTTCTAAAATACTATTCTTTCAAATCTCTCTTGCAGGACTAAAAACAAAGCCCTTATTATGCAAACCGGCGCGACTGCCGCATACTGTTTTGCAGACAGTTAAAATAAAAAAACGTCTGACATAACAGACGCTTTTTTATTATTCGAGTTCTGAAAACGTTAGAACAGCTTTGTCGACGCATACGTCAACCTCGCTCATCATACTGTATGCGTGCTAATCAAAGCCCCTTTTTCGCTGTAAGTATATACGGCACGACCCTTTTTTATCGAAACCGTGTTTGACGTATAACCGCTCAATATGCCTATCTGACAGAACAGCAGATTGTTTTTTTCGTTATATACAAAGACGCTGTTCCCTCTTTGTATTGCAAGAGAAATCATTTTTACTTTTGTTTTATCGATGCGATAACCTTATAGGGATACCTTTTCAGAGCGATTTGCTTTGCCTCGGTTTCGTTGTCAGCCTGAACGGTAATTCTCAAACCGCTCCCGTGAGGATTGCCGCTTTCGTTTACAAATATTTCGTAAGTCTTTTTCATGTTTTTCTCCTTTATATTAGAGATTGTTGTACATAATTCTGAACCCCTCGTCGCTTGACATTTCGCAACAGTATTTCAGAAATTCTTTCAAGTCTTTGACCATGTTCAGTTTGTTATAATAGGTATTTTTGTCAAGCAGCCAGGCGTTTTCTTTTAGTACGTTTCTATTGATTGGCACAGATTCGTCCGTTCCCGAATATGCGGCCAGAAAATTGATAACGTGCATGAATACTGCAAGCTTGTTTTGAGAATCGCCGCAGGCATCGCTGTTTAATTCAAAGAAGTCAAACTTTGACGCATATGCGAGAACAGGATTGTCCTCAAAAGATATGATTTCTTTAGAAGTCAGCTTGTTTATTCTGTCCTTTACCTCTCCGTTTTCATCAACTACAAATGTTTTGGCTTGTCTGCAAAGCATACTCGTAACATAATTAAATGCAAAAGCGTTTCTGTTGATTGCATTACGACATTTATTGACAAGTTTACTGAAATAATTTGTGGGCAATTTTTCGTTTCCGTACCCCAAAATCATAAAATAAACTTCGTCCGAAATCATGGGATTTATATCTCCCTTATGCTCTTCTCTGATTTTTTCCTCGAAAATATATCCGTTGGGAGCCGTATAGCTTTCCATTTTCGCTATCTCGTCTTCAATAGTATACTCGGGTACCTGAACATCATTTTTCTTAGGTTTTATAATATCCTTTACCTTGTTGAACAAATCCTTTAATCCCATATATTCTCTCCTAATTATTCATTGATAGTAAATGAGAATTACTATATACATATATTTACTATAATTCAGTTAACTGAATTGTCAAGTATTATTTTATAAACTGGTTTAAACTAATTTTATGGAAATACTTAAATTTAGCGAAAGAATAGCAGAATCCATAAAAAGCAGCGGCTATACTCAAAAAGACATTGCAAAAATGCTCAACATCAGCGAAAGCAATATTACGAATTGGAAAAAGGGCGACAATTTGCCATCTATAGACATCTTGTACAAACTTTGTGTGATTCTGCACGAAAGTGCCGATTATTTATTGGGGTTAGACAACAACTAATTCAATCTCAGATTTAATAAAAGCGACGTTTTACTGCGCTTGTCAATCTTTGCTCCGCTCGGGCGAACCTGTGTTGCAACGCAACACGAGGTTTTACTTCTTCGCTTATGATAATGTTATACTTTGACGCGCCTTCAGTAGGGGCTTGGTGCTGCGCACCAAAACCCTCGCGTCGTTTTACTGCGCTTGTCAATCCTTGCTCTGCTCGGGCGAACCTGTGTTGCAACGCAACACGAGGTTTTACTTCTTCTCTTACGATACTGTTATACTTTGACGCGCCTTCAGTAGGGGCTTGGTGCTGCGCACCAAAACCCTCGCGTCATTATTTACTGCCTCTT
>CALWHB010000015.1 GCA_944380275.1 uncultured Christensenellaceae bacterium
TGCCTTCAGCCTTTGCGGGAATCTTTGCTGCGTCCAGTTCAGGCGCACCCATATTTACGGTGATATAAGTTGCCTCGCCCTTTTCTGTCTTTATGCTTATCTCTTTGAATCCGGATACCGTTTCTACGATGAATTCGCGTTTGCGCACGATGTTGTTGTCATAAAGATACTTAGCGACGCACCTGATGCCGTTGCCTGACATCTCGCCTTCCGTTCCGTCGAGATTGAACATCCTCATTTTTGCGTCCGCGCTCTTTGACGGAAGTATCAGTATAACGCCCTCTCCGCCTATACCGGTATTTCTGTCTGAAAGCCTTATAGCAAGCATTTCTGGACTGTCTATCGGATTTTCAAGGCAGTTGAAACAGATATAGTCGTTGCCTGCGCCGTGCATTTTTGTAAACTTTCTCAAAGTCTTTCCCTTGCGCAACTTGTTGATGTCCACGAGTTCTGTATTAAACTCTGAATATCTGCTCATAAGGCTGTTTGCTACAGCGTTTGCGGTATCGATTGAAGTAAGGCACGGGATTGCTCTCTCGACAGCCTTTCTTCTGATTTTCACGCTGTCGCGCGTGGGCAGCTTGCCTTTTGAGGAAGTCGAAATGATATAGTTGACTTTTCCGCTTTCAATCAGCGTCAGATTGTTGTTGACGTGATTCTGATGTATCTTGTCCACGACGATTACGTCCATACCCAAATCTCTGAGTACCTTTGCGGTACCTGCCGTAGCGTAAAGCGTATATCCGAGGTCCTCGAACTTCTGCGCGATTTCTCCTATTTCGTTTTTGTCCTGGTCCCTTACGGTTATGAATATACCGCCTTTCTTCTTCATCTTATAGCCCGCGGCAACAAGACCTTTGAACAGAGCCTCTTCAAGCGTACCTGCTATGCCGAGAACTTCGCCGGTGGATTTCATTTCGGGTCCCAGCTGAGTGTCCACGTTGGTCAGTTTTTCAAAAGAGAACACGGGAACTTTTACCGCCACATAAGGAGAATTGGGATACAGTCCCGTTCCGTAACCCATATCCTTAAGCTTTTCGCCCAGTATCGCACGGGTCGCAAGGTCGACCATAGGCACGCCGGTAACCTTGCTCAGATACGGTATCGTACGGCTGGACCTGGGATTGACTTCTATAACGTACAGCTCGTTTTTGTAAATGAGGTACTGGATATTGACAAGACCTACGGTATGCAGAGATACCGCAAGACGCTTTGAGCAATCTACGATGCGCTCCGTCATCTCGTCGCCGAGGTTCCATGCCGGATATACCGCAATAGAGTCGCCTGAGTGGATGCCCGTTCTTTCGACGTGCTGCATTACGCCGGGTATAAGTATGTCCTCTCCGTCGCAGATGGCGTCAATTTCAAGCTCTTTGCCCATCAGATATTTGTCAATCAATACCGGGTTTTCTATGCCCTGAGCGAGGATGACGTCCATATACTCCTTGACGTCTGCGTCGCTGTAACATACGGTCATGTTCTGTCCGCCGAGGACGTAAGAAGGTCTGAGCAGAGTGGGATAACCTATCTCGTTTGCGACTCTCAGAGCCTCTTCTTCTGTCATTACGGTAAAGCCCTTTGGACGTTTGATGTTGAGTCTTTCAAGCAGTTCGTCAAACTTCTCTCTGTCCTCCGCCATATCTATGTATTCTGCCTGCGTACCCAGAATTCTTATGCCCTTTTCCCTGAGCATCTTGGTAAGCTTTATAGCCGTCTGTCCGCCGAAAGCGACGACGACGCCGTAAGGCTTTTCGGTATTGAGTATGCTGAGTACGTCTTCGTTGGTCAGCGGCTCAAAGTACAGTCTGTCAGCCGTATCGAAGTCTGTAGAAACGGTTTCGGGGTTGTTGTTTACGATAACGACCTCATAACCCTTTTCTTTGAGTGCCCAGACGCAATGAACGGACGCATAGTCAAACTCTATACCCTGACCTATTCTGATAGGTCCGCTGCCGAAAACGACGATGCGTTTTTTATCAGTCTTATTGTTTTCGAGAAATTCGAGAGCCTCGTTTTCGTCGTCGTAAGTCGAATAGAAATACGGGGTCTGCGCGCTGAATTCCGCCGCGCAGGTATCAACCATTTTGTAAGACGCAAAACGCTTGTTCTTTATTTTGTCCTTGCTGAAACTCTCAATCGTCTTATCGAGATAACCCATTTTCTTTGCCGCGAGATACAGCTCGTCGGTAAGAGGTTCGCTTGCAAGTCTTCTCTCCATCCTGACAAGGTTCATGTATTTGTTGAGGAACCACTTGTCTATCTTAGTCTTGTTGTAAATTTCATCGACGGAGAAACCTCTCTTCAAAGCCTCGTATACCGCAAAAATCCTCTCGTCGTCGCAGTCGTTGAGTTTTTCGGAAAGTTCTGCGTCCGTCATAGCGATAAATTTTTCGCTGTTAAGAGTGTCGTGAGATATTTCCGCGCCTCTGACAGCCTTGAGTATAGCGTGTTCAAAAGAAGTGCCTATACTCATGACTTCGCCCGTCGCCTTCATCTGAGTGCCGAGTTTGCGGCTTGCATAGAAGAACTTGTCAAACGGCCATTTGGGGAATTTGACGACGATATAGTCTACCGAAGGCTCGAAACAAGCGTAAGTCGTGCCTGTAACCTGATTGAGTATTTCGTCGAGAGTGTATCCTATAGCAATCTTGGTAGCCACTTTTGCTATCGGATAGCCGGTAGCTTTTGACGCAAGCGCGGAAGAACGCGAAACGCGCGGATTCACCTCTATGACCGCATATTCGAAACTGTCCGGCTTAAGCGCGAACTGAACGTTACAGCCGCCCTCTACTTTAAGAGCCTCGACAATCTGAAGAGCCGCGCTCCTCAGCATCTGAAATTCTTTTTCGGCAAGCGTTACGGTGGGAGCGACGACTATACTGTCGCCCGTATGTACGCCGACGGGGTCGACGTTTTCCATAGAGCATATCGTAATTACGTTGCCCGTACCGTCGCGCATAACTTCAAATTCTATTTCCTTCCAGCCGCTTATGCACTTCTCTACGAGAATCTGATGTATCGGAGAACTTCTCAGTCCGTTTTCCGCAATCTCTTCAAATTCTTCCTCGTTTCCGGCAATGCCGCCGCCCGTGCCGCCCAGCGTAAACGCGGGTCTGATGATTACGGGGTATCCTATCTTCTTTGCAACTCTCTTTCCTGCCTCAAGGTCGTTGACGACTTCCGAGGGGATAACGGGCTGATTGATTTCTGCAAGCGTATCCTTGAAAGCCTGTCTGTCTTCTGCGCGGTCTATCGTTTCGGGTTTCGCGCCCAGAAGTTTTACGCCCATCTTGTCGAGAAAACCTTCTTTTGCAAGCTGCATTGAAAGCGTAAGACCGTTCTGTCCGCCCATCGTGGACAAAAGACTGTCAGGACGTTCTTTTTCTATTATTCTCTTTACCGTATTGAGGGTGAGCGGCTCTATGTAAATTCTGTCCGCCACGGCGTTGTCGGTCATTATCGTCGCCGGATTGGAGTTTACCAGTACGACTTCCAGCCCGTCCGCCTTGAGCGCGCGGCATGCCTGCGTACCCGCATAGTCGAACTCCGCCGCCTGTCCTATGACGATAGGTCCTGAGCCTATTACCATTACTTTGTGTATGTCTTTATTGAGTGGCATTATTATTTCTCCTCCGTCTTAGCGATAAAGTTTTCAATGATGAACTGCGTGTCCAGCGGACCGCCGCACTCTTCCGGGTGAAATTGCAGCGAAATCGCGTTCTTGTACGCAAGTCCTTCGCACGTGCCGTCGTTGGCATTGACGTAAAGCAGTTTTGCGCCCTGCGGCAGCGCGTTGTTGTCCACGCAGTAACCGTGATTTTGCGAAGTGATGAATATTCTGTCGCCCTGCGCCTCTTTAACCGGCTGATTTCCTCCGCGGTGTCCGTATTTGAGCTTATACGTCTTTCCTCCCTGAGAAAGCGCAAGTATCTGATGTCCGAGGCTTACCGCAAGCATAGGCACCCCGGATTTGAGTAGCTTGTCCGCCTCTGCAATTTCTGCAACGCAATCGGCAGGGTCGCCGGGACCGCCCGAAAGCACGATTCCGTCAGGATTAGCGGCAATGACTTCTTCTGCCTTCGTATCGTGCGGAAAACGCGTTACCTTGCAACCGCGCTTTACAAATTCCGCAACCAGGTTCGCGCTTTCACCGTAATCCATTACTGCAATATGCTTGTCGCCTTCGCCGTAACTTTCAATCTTCTTGCAAGAGCAAACCTCAACAACATCTTTTATGCGGTATTCTTTGAGCTTTTTGAATACCGACGCATCGGGATTGCCGTCTTTTGTGATTATGCCGTTCATCACGCCGTTTTCCCTTATCGTCCTGGTAAGACGTCTGGTGTCCACGCCGTATACCGCAACCACGCCCGTTCTCTCAAGCATATCGGCAAACTTTCCTTTGCAACGGAAGTTGGAGGGGTCGTCGCATATTTCCCTGCATACGTAACCGCTGAGCTTTACAGACTCAGGGTCGTAATCTTCGGGGATGTCGCCGTAATTTCCTATAAGCGGAAAGGTCTGCACGACGATTTGTCCGGCATAAGTGGGGTCAGCGACCGTTTCAAGATAACCGCCCATCGAAGTCGTGAATACGACCTCTCCGACTGCCTCTTTCAACGCGCCTGCGCCGTAGCCTTCAAACTTTTCACCGTTTTCCAGAATCAGATAAACTTTGTCCATAAAAATTCCTCATACCCGCAAAAGCGGTCTTATTATAGCGCGTACGCGCCTGCAAATTCTTTACTAATAATATTACCATATATTTAACCTGTCCGCAAGATATTTTTTGTAAAAAAAACGTCTTGCAGACACTCTTTTCAGCCCTTCTCCGCACGCGCGAAAAAAAACTTATTTTGTGTCTTTCAACCCCTTTCAAATAAATGACATAATCAAAGCTTTGTGCTATAATTCTATTATTATTTTTTCTGCGGAGGAAATTGTATGTCGCGCAAAATCAACGAAGAATGCGGTATTTTCGGTATCTATAACAAATCCGGCATAAAACAGCTGGGCAACCTCGTTTACTTCGGACTGTTCGCTTTGCAGCACCGCGGTCAGGAGGCGGCAGGCATTGCCATAAACAGAGATGGCGACGTCGTTATTCAGAAAAGCCTCGGCTTGGTCAGCGACGTATTCAAGGATTCGCCGATGATTTCTATGGACGGCGATATCGCGGTAGGACACGTCAGATATTCCACGACCGGCAGCAATACTCAGGAAAACGCTCAGCCCCTTTGCGCAAAATATTACAAAGGCTCGCTGACAATTGCCCACAACGGAAATATATGCAATGCGGACAAACTCCGCAAAGAGCTTTCAGAACAAGGCTCAATCTTCCACTCAACCAACGACAGCGAAATAATCGCTTACCTCATTGCAAAAGCACGCATACATACTAAATCCATCGAAGAGGCAGTCAAGGCAGTTATTCCGATGCTGGAAGGTTCTTTCTCTCTGCTCGTAATGAGTCCTCGCAAACTCATCGCGGCAAGGGACCCTCACGGAATACGTCCTCTCTGCATGGGCAAAATCAAGGACAGCGTTATCTTTGCAAGCGAAACCTGCGCTCTCGACACGGTTGGCGCGACTTTCGTAAGAGATATACGCCCCGGAGAAATCGTGGTCGTCAATCAGAACGAACAGTTCAGCATAGAAGATTATTGCAATCAGACTTCTGCGCTTTGCATATTCGAACATATCTATTTTGCGCGTCCGGACAGCGTTATTGACGGACAGAGCGTGAACGAGGCTCGCGTCGAGGCAGGCAAGATGCTTGCAAAACAGCACCCGGTAGAGGCTGACGTCGTAATAGGCGTACCCGACAGCGGTCTTTCAAGCGCGATAGGTTATTCAATTGAGAGCGGTATCCCGTACGGCGTCGGACTTATCAAGAACAGATATATAGGCAGAACCTTTATTCAGCCTTCGCAAGCTATGAGAGAAAGGAGCGTCGCACTTAAGCTCAACGTACTCAAAGCCAATATCGACGGCAAACGCGTCATAGTCATCGACGACTCTATTGTCAGAGGCACTACTCTCGCAAATATAATCAAAATGCTTAAAAAAGGCGGCGCGACAGAAGTTCACGTACGCATAAGCAGCCCCAAATTCATATATCCCTGTTTCTTCGGCACCGATATTCCGGACAGAAGTCAGCTGGCAAGCGTAAACTATACACACGACGAACTCTGCAGGAAGATAGGCGCAGATTCTCTGGGATTCCTCGACACGGACAGCGTGGACGAAATCGCCAAAAACAGCAAGCTCGCGTTCTGCAAGGCTTGCTTTACGGGCAAGTACCCCTGCCCCGTGCCGGAAAGCGTAAACAAAACGGAGTTTGAATAATATGACATCTCTTCTCGAAACCGAAATAAAAATAAAATATCTCAAGGACAGTTTTGAACGTCTTCTCGCGTCAAAACTCAACCTTACCCGCGTTTCTGCGCCATTGTTCGTACTCGAAGAAAGCGGACTCAACGACAACCTCAACGGTGTTGAACGCGCGGTGTCTTTTGACATCAAACAGACGGGAAAAGTTGCAGAAGTCGTCCACAGCCTCGCAAAGTGGAAAAGATTTGCCCTGCATGAATACGGTTTTGAGCCTCAGAGCGGACTTTATACGGATATGAACGCTATTCGCCGCGACGAAGTATGCGACAATCTGCACTCTATCTATGTCGACCAGTGGGACTGGGAAAAGGTTATCACAAAAGAGGACAGAACCGAAGAATACCTCAAAGCGACGGTTGAAAAAATCTACGACGCGCTCAAAGAGTGCATGAACGCACTTGAGGGACACTTTGGAGAAAAGACCACTTCTCTGCCCGAAAAAATAACCTTCGTTACGACTCAGCAGCTTGAGGATATGTACCCGGAACTTACGCCTTCTCAAAGAGAAACCGCTTTTGTCAAAAAATGCGGTGCTATGTTCCTTATGCAGATAGGCGGCAAACTCAAAAGCGGTAAAAAACACGACGGAAGAGCCCCTGACTACGACGACTGGTCGCTCAACGGCGATATAGTTCTTTACTATCCCGTACTCGACCGCGCGTTTGAAATCTCTTCAATGGGCATCCGCGTTGACAAAGAGGCTCTTGTCAGACAGCTTGAACAGGAAGGTCAGACAAAAAGACTTGAATATCCCTTCCACAAAGCTCTGATGGAAGACAGACTGCCTTTGACGATAGGCGGAGGCATAGGTCAGTCAAGACTTTGCATGTTCCTGCTGGGCAAACGTCATATAGGAGAGGTTCAGTCCTCTATATGGCCGCAGGAAATGGTCGAAGACTGCAAGAAACAAGGAATTATCTTGCTGTAACAATATTAAACGCAAACAGAATACGGACGGGCTAACCCGTCCGTTTTTACATTTTTAACCGTTGCGTATGATAACACGCAAAGAAAACAGAAGTTTGCTTTGATTCTCTTGTATTTTATACCGTTCACGTCAGACGTGCCTGCGGCTTTTCAAGTCTTATATAGTTTTCTGCCCGTTTTCGGATAAATATCCGTTGACATATCTTTCCTGTTCTTGCTTTCACCCGTTTAATCTGAATTCTCGCAAAAAAACGCCGTCCCCGAAAAGGAACGGCAAAAAATAATTTTTAATTGAGATTTTATTCCGCGTCGATTGTCGCTTTTATACGACGTACTCCCGCGCTTGAGGACTGCTCTTTGAGAATCCTGAATTTCACAAGCTGACCGGTATGCTCTGCGTGAGGTCCGCCGCAGATTTCTTTGTCGACGTCGCCTATAGTGTAAACTTTTACCATTTCGCCGTATCTGCTGCCGAATACGCCGACGGCGTTCTGCTTGCGTGCCTCTTCGACGGTCATTTCTTCGCATACGACAGGTATATCTCTCTTTATCGCATCGTTTACCGCGTCTTCGACCGCCTTTTTCTCTTCATCGGTAAGAGGTCTGTCAAAGTTGAAGTCAAAACGCAGTCTTTCAGCGGTGATGTTGCTGCCTTTCTGCTCTATGTCTTCTCTTCCCAGAACTTTTTTGAGAGAACCGAGGAGCAGATGCGTTGCCGTATGCAGATAGGTGGTACGCTTTGAAGTATCCGCAAGACCGCCTTTGAACTTCTGTTCTGCGCCCGCCTGAGATTTTTTCTGATGCTCTTCAAACGCCTTGTCGTATCCTTCTTTGTCCACGCCGAAACCGCGCTCTTTGCAGATTTCTTCTGTCATCTCTATCGGGAAACCGAAGGTGTCGTAAAGTCTGAAAGCGGTTTTGCCGTTGAGCTTGTCGCCCTGAACGTACTTGAGAACCTTTTCGATTTCTTTGAGTCCGTTTTCAAGAGTCTTTGAGAAACGTTCCTCTTCTTTTGTAAGTTCGTCCACGATTTTTGCGGAATTGATTTCGAGTTCGGGATACACGCTCTTATATTTTTCAATATATATCTTTGCAAGGTCGACGAGTTTTGTACTGTCGAAACCTATCTGTCTTGCAAATCTTACGCTCCTTCTGATAAGGCGGCGCAATACGTATCCCTGGTCCACGTTGGAAGGTACGACTCCTCTCTCGTCGCCGATAAGGAAAGTTGCGGTGCGGATATGGTCAGCGATTATTCTGATAGCTCTCGCAACTTCTTCACTCTCGCCATACTTCTTGCCGCTTTCTTGAGAAATTGTTGCAATTACGTCCGCAAAAAGGTCTGTTTCATACGCGCTCTTGAGTCCGTTAATCATGCAAACGGTACGCTCAAGACCCATACCGGTATCCACGTTCTTCTGCTTGAGCGGCTCAAACTTGCCGTCGGCGGTACGGTTGAATTCCATAAACACGTTGTTCCAGATTTCAACCCACTTGCCGCAGTCGCACGAAGGGTCGCAATGCTCAGAGCATGCGGGCTTGCCGGTGTCGATGAATATCTCGGTATCGCTGCCGCAGGGACCCGTCGCACCAGCATACCACCAGTTGTTCTTTTTGGGGAGATAGAAAATCCTCTCTTTGGGTATGCCGTGCTTTTCCCATACGCTTGCTGCAAAGGTATCTCTGGGGCAGTCTTCGTCGCCCGCAAATACGGTTACGGCAATCTTTTCGACGGGGATTTCAAGCACTTTGGTAAGAAAATCAAAGGAAAAACCAATCGACTCTTCCTTGAAGTAATCGCCCAGCGACCAGTTGCCCAGCATTTCAAAGAAAGTGAGATGCGTTGCGTCGCCTACCTCGTCTATATCGCCCGTGCGGACGCACTTCTGCACGTCGGTGAGCCTTTTTCCGGCAGGATGTTTTTGTCCGAGAAGATAAGGCACAAGCGGATGCATGCCCGCAGTCGTAAACAAAACCGACGGGTCGTTTTCAGGTATCAGCGACGCGGAAGGGATAATCGCATGTCCGCGTTCTTTGAAAAACTGAAGATAGCTTGTCCTGAGTTGCTCTGATGTCAACTGTTTCATATTAATACCTCTTTTATCTGTTATTCGTAGAAAAGTATGTCTGCATACGTCGGGAAAGGCCACATCTCTTTGGGAGTAAGGCTTTCCAGTTTGTCTGAATATTCGCGCAATCTTTCCATGACAAGTTTTACTCTGTCGCGGAAAAGTATAGCCTGTTTTTTTGTATCCGTCGCCGCGAAAGCACCGTCCTTTGCGGTCTGCAACGCATCGATGTTATCTTTAAGTCCCTTCACCAGCACGCTTACGTTTTTGAGCATCGACTTCTGCACACTTGCGTATTCAGGGTCTATCTTGCTTATTTCGTTCGCCTGCTTAGCTAAGGTATACTGCCATCTGAGTACCGCGGGCAAAATCTGATTCCTTGCCATAAGCAACGCAGTTTCAGCCTCAATGTTGGCGGTCTTGACATAGTTGTCAAGATAAATCGCGCGGCGGCTCTCCATTTCTTTTACAGACAGCAGCCCGTGCTTGAGGAAGAGTTCCATATTCTTGGGCTTTGTCATCGCCTCATACGCGTCAACACTGTTGGTAGCGGTGTCGAGTCCGCGTTTCTTCGCCTCTTTCGCCCACTCTTTGCTGTAATTGTTGCCGTTGAAGATAATGCGCTTATGCTCGACGTAGGTATTCTTCACAAGTTCCAGAATAGCCTTGTCGAGGTCTTTTTTTGCGACTCCTTCAAGCTTGTCCGCCATCCGGGAAATCATCTCTGCCGTCATAGCGTTCATGATAAGCGTAGGCGTGGAAAGCGTTGCAGAACTTCCTACCATCCTGAACTCGAACTTATTGCCCGTAAACGCAAAGGGCGACGTACGGTTGCGGTCAGAGGTATCTCTGCGGGGCTGAGCGACGTAATTCACGCCCATGTTTATATACTGCTTTGTCGCACTTGCGATTGTGTGTTCTTCGCTGATGTCGTCAAGCAAAGTCTGCATATCCTCGCCTATGAAAACCGAAATTATAGAAGGAGGAGCCTCGTGTCCGCCCAGTCGCCAGTCGTTGCCCAGGCTGGACGCGCTCATCCTCAGCAGGTCGTAATATTCGTCCACACCCGCGATTACCGCGAGGAAGAACAGCAAAAATACTTTGTTTTCTGCCGGATTGCTGCCCGGCTTTAACAAATTGAGTCCCGTATCCGTTCCCAAAGAGTAGTTGCAATGCTTGCCGCTGCCGTTTATGCCTGCAAAAGGCTTTTCGTGCAACAGACACGCAAGACCTCTGCTGTCGGCAACTTTTTTCATCGTTTCCATAATCAGCTGATTCTGGTCGGTGGCTATGTTTGCCTGACAGAAAATGGGAGCAAGCTCGTGTTGAGCGGGCGCGACTTCGTTGTGCTGAGTCTTTGCCGTAATGCCAAGTTTCCACAATTCCTCGTTGAGGTCTGCCATAAAGTCGCTCACTCTGTCGCGTATGCTTGCGTAATACTGGTCGTTTTTCTCCTGACCTTTGGGCGGCATCGCGCCGAAAAGCGTACGTCCGGTAAACTCTAAGTCGTACCTCATATCGAAGTCCTTCTTGTCTACCAGGAAGTACTCCTGCTCTCCGCCGACGTTTGCAACTACCCTGCTTGCGTCTACGCCGAGGATTTTGAGAAGTCTGAGTCCCTCTTTGTTGATTGCCTCCATAGATTTGAGCAAAGGTGTCTTCTTGTCCAGAGCCTCGCCCGTATAGGAACAAAAAGCGGTAGGTATGCAAAGCACGCCTGCGCCGTCTTTTGATTTTTTTATGAAAGCAGGAGAAGAACAATCCCATGCGGTATATCCTCTCGCCTCAAAAGTAGCTCTGATACCGCCCGAAGGAAAACTGGACGCGTCTGCCTCGCCCTTGCGCAGATTGCTGCCGGTAAATTCGAGTATCGGGTTGCCCTGCTTGTCTATCGATATAAAGCTGTCGTGCTTTTCTGCAGTCGTACCGGTAAGCGGCTGAAACCAGTGCGTGTAGTGGGTTGCCCCGTTCTCGCAGCTCCACTCTTTCATCGCCTCCGCTACTTTGTTTGCAAGTTCTTTTTCAAGCGGCTTGCCCTGGTCTATGACCTCTTTGAGTTCTTTATAAGTGTCCGCAGACAGATATTTCTTCATCACGCTGTCGTTGAATACGTGACAACCGAAGAAATCCGTGATTTTTTTACTTTCGGTAATTCGCATAAGCACCTCCGCAATAACCGCCGCAAATAACGACAACACTATTATATATAATAGGTTGTAAAATGGCAAATAATTGAATCCTCTTTCAAATAATTTTTTAACTTTTCGCCGTTTTGCAAAAACCTTATATTATAAAATCGGCGCACTTCACGTTTTGCAACGAAGTAACGCCGATTGAGTATTTCATACAGTTATTTATCCGCAACCCGCGGAACGCGAATTTATTCCGTTCTCAACGCCTCGACGGGGTCTTTCTTTGCCGCTACCGAAGAAGGCACGAGTCCCGCTATCATCGTCAGCGCAAAACTCACCACTATCATTATCAGCGCGTGCCACGGCGAAAGTATGCAGAGATTGCCTATTTCTACCAGATTGTAAATAATAAGGTTTATAGGTATGCTCAGTATATAAGTAACTATTACTCCTATGACTCCCGCAAGCAATCCTATGATAAATGTTTCTGCATTGAAAACGTTTGCTATGTCTATCTTGCGCGCGCCAAGACTTCTGAGAATACCTATTTCCTTAGTCCTCTCCACAACGGATACGTAAGTGATTATGCCTATCATTACAGAGGATACGACAAGTGAAATCGCCGCAAAGCATACGAGGACGATAGAAATTATCCTTATTATCTCGTTGAGCATACTCGTTGCCATTTCAGACATATCTACGTATATGACTTTCTGTTGAGGATTTTGCGCGTTCCATGCGTCGAGATAGGCAATTATCGCCTCTTTGCCCTCAAAATCTTTAGGATAGATATTCATGCCTGTAGGCGTCGAATCGCCGCCTAATTTCTGCATTGCCTTGCGGTATGTGTCGCTTGCGGTAAACGGCAGTCCCGTCGTTATATCTACTTGCTGATTTGCAGCCTGAGCCGCCACGACGTCAGATTCGTAATTGACATCGATAAGATACCTGGTAAGCTCGCTCGTATAGTTTATGCCGGAAGAAAGCAACGCAAGCTGTACGCCTTCTTTGGGTCTTAATACCCCCACGACTTCTATCTCAAGGTTGGTTTCGCTTGCAGGCGCGTTGAAAAGTTCTTCAAATTCAGTATTCGTCGATTTTTCAGCATAATATCCGTTGGAACCCTGCACGTAAAGGTCGTCGTTGGCAATCACCCTCAGCTTTGTGCCTATTATGTCATTTAAACCTATCTCTTTCTGCAAAGAACTGAATCCCAGTCCCAGAAGTACGCTTACGTTTGCCTGGTTGTAAGAGTCAACTACCAAAACGACCTGATTCTTGTTTTGAGGAAAGCTGCCTGCAATAAGGTCGTACTGAGTCAAAATGAACTCTTCGCCGCCTATCATTTCGCTCCAGCCGATATTTGCGGTAGGGTTGAAAAATCCTGACATATCCATCCCCATCTTCTCGTTGACTTTCTGATAGGTTACTTTACCCGCGGCGTTTACGGTTTTTCCTACGACGGTCATTTCCATGCCATAAGAATAAGTTACGCTGCTTGCCCAGCCGTTGTCTTTCACTTTGTCGACGTAATCTATGTAATCCTGCCCGAAGTCGTTTTCTATAATCGCACTGTTTATCATTTCTGCGGTATTGTACTGATATATCAGTCCGCTGTCGGGATACTGCACTTTCTGGTCGCTGCCCGAAGTGCCGCCCATAAACATATTTATAAGCACGTTGGTATCGAAAGTTTCCTGCGCTATATGCACGGGATAACCTGCAAGTACTGTTTTTTGCAGGTTCTCGACATAACCTGAAAATCCGTTTGAAATCGCAAGCACGAGGCATACGCCGATAATTCCTATGCTACCGGCGATTGACGTCATGAGCGTCCTGCCCTTTTTGGTCATGAGGTTTTTAAAAGAGAGTTTTATCGCCGTGGAATAACTCATCGACGACTTCTTGAGTTTCTTTTTCTTCTCTTTGTCCGTTGCGTGAAAATCAGTAACCGCAGGGATTTCGTCAGAACCGTCGTAAGGCATCGTGTCGTCTACAATTTCGCCGTCTTTTACGCTCACTATTCTGGTGGAATACTTTTCTGCAAGTTCTCTGTTGTGCGTAACCATTATTACCAGCTTGTCGCGGGAAATGTCTTTGAGCAGCTCCATAACCTGCACGCTGGTCGCGCTGTCGAGCGCGCCGGTAGGTTCGTCCGCAAGGATAATTTCCGGATTATTGACTATAGCACGGGCAATAGACACTCTTTGCATCTGCCCTCCGGAAAGCTGATTGGGAAGTTTCTTTAACTGTCCTTCAAGTCCTACGGTACGCAACGCCTCCTCCGCACGGCGTCTTCTCTCCGAAAGCCCTACACCGGAAAGAGTCATCGCCATTGCTACGTTGTCAAGTATCGTCAGATGCTGTATAAGATTGTAACTCTGAAATACGAAACCGACTTTCATATTGCGGTATGTATCCCAGTCTACGTCCTTGTATTTCTTGGTCGACACCCCGTCTATGGACACATCTCCGTCTGTATACCTGTCCAGACCGCCTATGATATTGAGCATTGTGGTTTTGCCGCAGCCGCTGTGTCCGAGTATGGATACGAACTCTGTGCGACGAAACTCCAGATTAATCCCCTTCAGCGCGTGAACGACCCCGTCGCCCGCTTTGTAATCCTTTGTAATTCCTTCAAGTTTAAGCATGCGAGTAAACTCCTTGATTAGTACTTTTTATTTTATGCGCGTGCGACTGCATTGTCAATCCGTTCCCGCTTGCGGAAAACAGTTATTACCTACATTTTACACATCAACCTTAAAACGCCTTTTTTGCCTGTAAAAGTCAGATTCCGCGCCGTTTTTCGCGACGCGGAACCTGATTTTTGAACTTATACAAATTTCATACGGCCGTAAGGGTTTCTCCGTTTTCTGCCGACTGATACATCATCCAGTACCCTCTGCCGCCCTTTTCAACTTCCATCCATTGACGGCAGCCTGCATCTTCTTCGGGTGGGTCAGACGGATTGTCCGCAGGTATGCCGTAACATATAAATTCGGCAGGTTCTCCCACGATTCCGACGACGTACCAACCGTCTTCAGTCCTTACTCTCGCCCAACGGGAATCCGGTATCAGAGCATTGAGTTGTGCGTCGCTTTCGTTTTCTCTGAACAGTTTCTCTATTTTATCCTCAATCCTGTCAAAAAATCTCTCTTTATTTTCGTCGGAGGACTTGCTGATTTCGGCTGAGTTTTTGATATCATCAAAAGGAGCATCCGATGTTGCACTCACATCAGAGTTTTTTACGTCGTCTGAAATTTTATCCTTAATCCCGACGCCTTTCTCTTGCTTTTCACTGCCAGAAACTACCTCTTCGTATTGTTTTTCTTCCGTCGAGTCCTGTTGTCCTGCAGGCTCTGACATACCGTCCCAGACTTCTGAATTCATACGTTCCTCAACCGAACCCGATAACTTCTGACGTGCCGCTCCCTTGTCTTCGTTTACGCTCAAAACCGTGTCGTCTTTTTGTTTTATTTCCATATGATTGCCGCTGCCTTCATGCACGGTTTTTATGCTGTCCGCGCCTATTGCTGCAGGCAGAAATTTCTCAAGAGCCTCAAAGTCGTACCCCGTAGTCGTCGCACCTGCGCAAAGCACTCTGCACTCGCTGTCGGCTATCAGAGCAGCACAGTCGCCCGAAAGGTCTGCCCGTGTCAGATATATTCTGTCGCCGCTCAGCTTGACAACTTTTTTTTCATCGCCTACCGCAACGACGGCATAAAGGTCTTTTTTCTTCCCAGTAAGATTTATTTTTACGTCAGACTTATCTTTAAAGCACTCAAACCTTGCCACTCCGCATATGCCGTGAACACCGCGCTGCGACAATACAGCAGTTTTTTTTACCAGAATCATTTTGAATACCTCCGCTTGTTTCGTCGACATAATATATGCGGCAAAACCTCGACGTATAACGTAAAGCGGAAATATCAAAATTGTCCCAAATTTCGACTTTTATCGAAAAACAAACATAAAAAATCCGCCTTGTTCAAAGCGGATTATGTTACAATAAAAATGCGTTTAACCTACACGGGTCAGATAAATTTGCTTAGATTTACAAAGTCTTCTACGCTGAGCGTTTCTCCTCTTACGTTCGCATCGAAACCGGCTTTGAGTATCGCCTCCGACGCTTTGTCTTTACTTATACAAAAAGACACCGCAAGGTTGTTGGCAAGGGTCTTTCTTCTCATCGCAAACGCGGCTCTTATCAGCTTTTTGACTTTGTTCTTGTCTTCGCCTGCATAAACGTCGTTCATCGTAACGGTAACTACGCAACTGTCCACGTTGGGTACGGGATAGAACATCTTTCTCTGTACTATGCGCGTGATTTTTGCGTCGCCTTCAAGTCTGACTGCCGCGGTAATCGCACCGTACTCGCCGCTGCCCGCCTTTGCGACAAGCCTTTCGCCCACCTCTTTCTGCACCATTACGGTAATGCTCGCCGGCTTATTTTCGCACTCTATAAAACGCATTATCACGGGAGTTGTTATGTAGTAAGGAAGATTGGCGACGAGTTTATAGTTTTTGCCAGCTTTTTCCGTTATCTCAGAATCAGTAACTTTTGAAATATCTTTAAAAATCACTTCGACATTGCCGCAATCGGCAAGAGTTTCTTGCAGTACCGGTCTGAGGTTTTCGTCTATCTCATAAGCAATCACCTTTTTTGCCGCTTTTGCCAGTCTTGCCGTAAGAGTTCCTGCCCCCGGTCCTATCTCCAGCACCGTATCTTCGCACGTTATACCGGCGTCTGACACTATTGCGTCGAGAAGGTTCAAATCGGTTATGAAATTCTGCCCGAAACGTTTATTGAATCTGAAGGAATTTTTAGTTAAAACTTCTTTTATATCACTCATCTATCATTTCCCTGACGCGCAGCTGCGCTCCCACTTCGTCCGCTATCACGCGCGCTCTTTCAATATCCTCTTTTCCTATGCAGTCCACAACAGAGAATATCACGTTGCCGCCGTGCGCTACGCAAAGCTTAGCAAATTCAATCATTATATCGAAAGCCTTTTTGCCGAATATACTGTGGCATACAGCGTCGTATTTTTCAGGCGTAACCTGGTTGAGGCTTATCCCTATGACGTCAATCGCCCTGCAAAGTCTTTCGCTTACGTCAATCCCCAGTATCGCGTTGGCTTGCCCGTTGGTATTTATGCGCGTGCGCAGTCCTTTTGAGTGAGCATAACGCGCGACCTCTTCGAGGACGTCGAAACGGTATGTCGGCTCTCCGTATCCGCAAAAAACCAGTTCTTTGTATTTTGACAAATTGTATTTATCCAGCGCGTAAATGACCTCTTCTGCCGACGGTTCTTTGTCCAGCCAGAGGTCGTATCCTTCATAGCCGTGCGGTTTTTTGCGGTCGGTATCGTAATTTCTGACGCAGAAAACGCAGGCATTGGAGCATTTGTTTGTAAGATTGGCGTACAGTTTGCCGCCTATTTCGTAAACGTATTGCTTTGACATATCAATCCTTTTTTCTCATCTTAGGGAAAAGTCTGAACGTGTTTTCGACGGTTATACGCTCAAACTCTTCATAATCCTTTCCCAGCACTTCGGCAATATAACGCGCCGTATTGACGACGTATTTAGGCTCATTGCGCTTTCCTCTGAACGGTACGGGCGTCATATACGGGCAGTCTGTTTCCACGATTATCCTGTCCTGCGGCACTGCGCGTAATATATCGTCTTTTTTTGCGTTCTTGAAAGTAACCACTCCGCCGAAAGCAAAATAACTGTCAAAAGGCGCAAGCTCTTTCACGAATTCTTTACTGCCGCAATAGCAGTGCATCAGCATACCGTGCTGTATATAGTGCTTGTTTTGCCTCAATATTTCAATGAGGTCGCCGTATGCGTCGCGGATGTGAAGGGATACGGGAAGTTTTGCCTCGTGCGCAAGTTCAAGCTGTGCGACGAAAGCGCGTTTCTGCACTTCCCTTTCAGGCGTTTCGTAGTAATAATCCAGACCTATTTCGCCTATCCCTATCACCTTGTGATGCCTTGACGCGTCGAGATAAAAATCAGCCTCTCTGTCGCCGTAAACGGCTGCAAATTCGGGATGCGTACCCACAAGCGCAAAAACGTTTTCGTTTTTTTCCGCAAGTCTGACTGCGTCGCGCGACGTTTCGTAATCACAACCGACTTCGACAATCGCAAGCAGTCCGTCTTTTTTCATATCCCCGATTATACGCTCCGTTTCGCCTCTCAGACTTTCTTCAGTGATATGAGCGTGAGAATCTATTATCATCTTAATCCGTCCGTATTATCGGTTTTATCTTGTTATCTTATTTCGCTGCCTGCCGCCATAACCGATTCAGGCGCGACAAGACTCAGGTTTCCGTCTTTGTCCTCAGCGCACAGCACCATACCTTCGCTGAGTATGCCGCGCAGTTTGACGGGTTTGAGGTTTGCAACTACGACCACCTGTTTTCCCACCATTTCTTCGGGCTTGTACCACTTCGCTATTCCGCTGACTATTGTGCGGGGCTTTTCTTCGCCGAGGTCTATCGTGGAACAAAGAAGTTTGTCCGCTTTTTCGACCTTGCGGCACTCAAGCACCATGCCCACCTTGAGCTGTACTTTAGCAAAGTCGTCTATCGTTATTTCCTCTGGAACTTTCTCCTCTTCTTTCTGCTCTGTCTTTGCGGGTTTTTCGCTTGCCGCCTTTCTCTCCTCGTACATACTGTTGACCTTTTCTGTAACTTCTTTTACGTCCACTCTCTCAAACAGAGTCTGCGGATTTTCTGCGGTTTTCGTTCCGCTTGCAAGAAGTCCGAATTTGTCCAGGTCGCTGAAATCCCTGCACGCGCTGCCGCACTGCTCAAGCACTTTCTCTGCAAGCGTCGGCATAAAACACGTCATCATCGAAGAACCTATTATTATGGTTTCCGTCAGATTGTAAAGCACGGTCGCAAGTCTGTCTTTGTTGTTCTCGTCTTTCGCAAGTACCCAGGGAGCGGTTTCGTCGATATATTTGTTCGCACGGCGGAACAGATTGATTATGTCTTCAAGCGCGTCAGCCACTTTGTAACCGTCAATCTTTGCCGCAACCTTGGCGTAAGTGCCTTTCGCCTGCGCTATAAGGTCGTCGTCGGGTTCTCCCTTAATGCCCTTGTTCTCGACTATGCCGCCGAAATACTTGTTGTTCATCGCAAGAGTTCTCTTGACAAGATTGCCGTACACGTTGGCAAGTTCGCTGTTGACTGTTTCGCATACCGACTCCCAAGAAATCTGTCCGTCGTTGTCAAACGGCATCTGCGCGAGAAGGAAATATCTCACCGGGTCTACACCGAACACGTCCACGAGGTCGTCGGCGTAAATCACGTTGCCCTTTGACTTGCTCATCTTGCCGCCGTCCTGCAAAAGCCACGGATGACCGTAAATCTGCTTGGGAAGAGGCTCGCCCAGTGCCATCAGGAATATCGGCCAGTATATCGTGTGGAAACGCACGATGTCTTTGCCTATGATATGCACGTCAGCCGGCCAGTATTTTTTATAAAGCTCTCCGCTGTTTCCGTTTGCGTCATAACCCAGCCCCGTAATGTAGTTGGTAAGCGCGTCAAGCCATACGTAAACGACGTGTTTGGGGTCGCTCTTTACGGGGATACCCCAAGAGAACGACGTACGGCTTACGCACAAATCCTGAAGTCCCGGCTTGAGAAAATTGTTGACCATTTCGTTTTTGCGCGAAACGGGTACGATAAATTCAGGGTGTTCGTTGTAATACTGCATCAGCCTGTCCGCGTATTTGCTCATCCTGAAGAAATACGCCTCTTCTTTTGCGAGTTTGACTTCTCTGCCGCAGTCGGGGCATTTGCCGTCCACAAGCTGGCTTTCTGTCCAGAAGGATTCGCAGGGAGTGCAGTACCAGCCCTGGTATTCTCCCTTGTAAATATCTCCTTGTGCGAGAAGTCTGTCAAATATCGCCTGCACCTGCTTTTCGTGATAATCGTCCGTCGTGCGGATAAATTTGTCGTAACTCGAATTCATCAAATCCCAGATGCGCTTTATCTCAGCCGCCGTCTTGTCAACGTACTCTTTAGGCGTTGTACCCGCCGCAATCGCTTTTTGTTCTATCTTTTCGCCATGCTCGTCCGTACCCGTCTGAAGGCGTACGTCGTAACCCTGCTTGCGTTTGAAACGTGCAAGAAGGTCAGCAAGCACTATCTCATAAGTGTTTCCTATATGCGGTTTTGCCGAAGTATAAGCAATCGCAGTTGTGATGTAGTATTTGTCTTTCATGACACACCTCTTTTTGTTTTGTCTTTCATATTATAGCGCGTGAAAAGTTAAAAGTAAAATAAAAACGCCTTCATGCGCGAATATGTCTTTGACACAAAACCGCATATTGAGGCAGACAGCGCAATAAACATTAAGCGAGGCAACTATGAATACAATGTTTTTCGTTATGACGGTCGCATCTCTTATACTGCTGACCGTAATATCTCCCGACAGCGCGTTTTCAATCATGATTAGCGGTGCAGGCAGCGCGATTTCACTCGCGGTAAAACTGTGCGCTATATATGCGATATGGCTGTCCGTTCTCGACATAATGCAGAAAATAGGCATGAGCCGCGCGCTTGACAAACTCTTTTCTCCGATTACCAAAAGACTGTTCAAAGGCGAAAGCGAACAGACAAGGCAATATATCACGCTGAACTTTTCTGCAAATCTTCTGGGTATGGGCAGCGCGGCGACCCCTCTCGGCATAAAAGCGATGGAAGGTATGCAGGACGGTTCTGACAAAGCGACAGACAATATGATTCTGTTTATGGTAATAAACGCAACTTCGATTCAGCTCCTTCCAGCAACGATAATAGGACTGCGCTCTTCCTACGGCTCTGCAAGTGCGTCCGACATCATCCTGCCTTCTCTCATTTCAACGGTGATTTCAACCGTATGCGGAGTGCTGCTGGCAAAAGCGTTTTCTTTCCCCTCAAAAAGGAAAAAGAAAACGGAAATCACTCTTCCTCAACCTCTGAAAGGAGCAAAACTGAAGTGAGCAAATTTATCCTGCCCGTGTTTATTATAGTTGTATTAATTATCGGATACGTAAAGAAAGCGGGCGTATACGACAGCTTTGTGGAAGGCAGCAGACAAAGCGTAAAACTCATCCTTGAGATATTCCCTTATATATGTGCCGTGCTGATAGCGGTAGAGCTGTTTTCTCTCAGCGGACTAAACGCTTATTTCAGCCGCTTTCTTGCCCCCGTATTCAATCTGCTGGGCATACCTTCAGAACTATGCGAACTTGTCGTCATCCGTCCGCTTTCGGGCAACGGTTCTATTGCGATACTCGAAAACATCTACAAGACGTACGGTGCCGACAGTTATATCGCGCGGTGCGGTTCTGTTATAGTAGGCGCAAGCGAAACCGTCTTTTACATCGCCACGGTATATTTTTCTACGACCAAAGTAAAAAAATTGAGATACGCTATTCCTATCTCTCTCTTTTCATGTTATCTGGGGGCAATATTTGCGTGCCTTCTGTGTCGATTTATCTGATGAGTGTCTGAAAACATATTACAAATAACAGCGACGTCTTTTTTCTTATGCCATGCACTTCCTTTTGCGGCTTTTCTTCTCCCGAAATAAATCTCAGTCATAAATAATCTTTATAAATGCATCGTGTATTGTCCGCATAATGATATTTTTCACGTGTGTTTCTTGTGAAAATCAGATTGCAAAACGACCTTTAACAGACAGCAACTCAAGCGGTTTTCTTTAATTTTTTCTGTTTGCTTTAGCACTGCGTACAACCGCTATCGCCGCCCATACTGCTGCCGAAAGCAATATGAATACGGCAAATATTACCGCCTGCATATCCGCGCCTATGACTTTGCCGAAGAAATCGAGGTCCATAGAAAACGCCTCCCTCAGTCCTTTTTCCGCTCCCGGAAGAACGTCGTTTATCTTCTCCAGCGAACCGCGCATGAACAGATTGCGGTAAAGCGACGCCGAGTATGTGCCGGGGACGAAAAGCGTTAGGTACTGCACCCCTTTCGGAAATACCGAAAGCGGCATAAAAGCCCCTACGAGAAAACCTATCACCGCGCTCACTATCCCCACAAACGCGCTGTGCTGCGAACCTGTCTTGAGCGCAAAGCACACGAGAGTGGAAAGCAGCGCGGACGACGCTACCGACATCACGGTGAGCGCGATAAGCCATAAGACGTCGACAAAACCGAGCGTCCACCCCGTTATCGCCATATATAAGAAAACAACGACAAGCACTATAAGCGAAATGCAGAGCGTTACCACAAAATTTGATATGAGATATCCTACCTCTACCAATCCCCTGCTTACGGGCGACGCCATCATATCGGCAAGGACTCCCTTTTCTTTGTCTTGTATCATAATTCCCTGTGCAGAAAACGATACGGTTATGCATGCTACCGAAACGACACCTGCAAGCATCCACGAATCCACGAAATTCTTAAGCAGTTTTTCGTCGACGGGCATACCTTCAAAGGACGATTTAATACCGTCCATCTGTATGTCGCCCAAAAAAAGCACATAAAGCGCAAGTACTATAAGCGGAGCGAGCAAAGAGAAAAACACTCCCGTCTTATCTTTGAGAAAAATCTTCAGACTGCGCTGAACAAGCCTTGAAAGAGTAACCGCACCGTCTTTTATTTTCTGCGTATTCATCTCTCTCCTCCCGTAAGAACTTTGCCCGTTACGTTGAGAAACACGTCGTCCATATCTCCCTTTACGACTTCAAAGTCATCTATATATTTTCCGCAGTCCGCAATCAACCTTTTTGCATCTTCCGCGCCTTTTACCGTTATCTCGTAAGCGTTGTTGTCATACGTCCAGTCATATCCTTCAAACGCCTTGTCCGCCTCGGCACTCCTTTGCGAATACACGTACACCCTGTCTTTGGAATATTTGTTCTTCAGCTCTAACGGTGTGCCGGCAGCCGCGATTTTTCCTGAATCCAATATCACGACGTCGTCGGCTATCGCCGCCTCTTCCATATAATGTGTGGTAAGAAATACCGTCATGCCGCTTTCTTTGCGCAATCTGTCTATCACTTCCCAAACTGTTTTTCTCGTCTGAGGGTCAAGTCCCGTCGTGGGTTCGTCCAGTATAAGGATTTCGGGAGAATTGATAAGTCCGCGCGCGACGTCAACCCTGCGCCTTTGTCCGCCTGAAAGCTTTTCGTAAGGTCGTTTGAGAATATCTGAAAGAGAAAGCAGCTTTTCAAGCTCTTCAAGCCTTTTTTTCCATCTGTCGCCGTACAGACCGTAAAAACTTGCCCTTACCGTCAGGTTGTCGTAAACAGACAGCTTTCCGTCAAGTATAGAACCTTGAAACACTATCCCGGTTTTTTCTCTTACGACTTCAGGGTTTTTGTCAATATCGGCACCTGCCACGACCACCTTGCCCTCGTCTTTTTTAAGAAGAGTGCAGATTATGTTTATCGTCGTGCTTTTGCCTGCCCCGTTAAGTCCCAGAAATGCAAACAGAGAACCTTTTTTTACAGAAAAAGTCAAGCCGTCCACGGCTTTCACTTGTCCGAAATATTTTTTGAGTCCGGTAATTTCGATTGCGTTTGTCATAATATATTTTCAGATAAATTTTTTGTATACTTCGTCTTTGGGCAGACAATTCTGCTTTGCAACTTGTTTTATTGCGTCCTTTTTGCTTACCCCTGCGGCAATCAGAGCCTCCACCTGTTCTTCGAGAGTGCCTGAAGGTTTTTCGGTTTCAGTTATCTCTGGAGCGTGTACAATTACCACGTATTCCCCTCTCGGCTCTCCGATTTCAATCTCCCCCAGTACTCCCTCTTCAACGCTTTCGTACATCTTGGTAAGCTCTCTTATGACGCTTACTCTGCGCGCGCCCAAGCACTCGTGAAGACAGTCGATGTCGTATTTGAGGTCGTGCGGAGAGCAATAGAATACGAGCGACGCGTCAACCTTTGAATACCTATCCAAAAGCGACTTTTTTTCTTTCTTTTTCTGAGGCATAAAACCTACGAAAACAAACACGGGCTGCAAAATTCCACTGACAGCCATTGCTGTCGCCACCGCCGTCGGTCCCGGTACGGATACCACTTCATATCCTCTTTCCCGCGCCTCTTTGACAAGCAGACTGCCGGGGTCGGAAATACACGGCATACCCGCATCGGTTACAAGCGCGACTGATTTGCCCTGCGACAGATTGTAAAGTATTTTTTCCGCGCCTTCGCGCTCTTTGGGCTTATAATAACTTATAAGCGGTTTCCTTATTTCATAATGCGTCAGAAGTCCCAGAGTATGCCTGGTATCCTCGCAGGCTATAAGGTCTGCGGTCTTAAGCGTTTCCAACGCTCTCAAGGTTATGTCTTTGAGATTTCCTATAGGAGTTCCTACGACGTATAATTTGCCTTTTTCCATATTATTCCTTTGAATACAGTTTCTTTGCCTGCTCCGTCATTGAGCCGTCATCGTTATAGACTACGAGTTTTTCAAGTTTCATACCTGAAGAACCGTTCTTTTTCGCCTCGGCGATAAATACGTCAGCAGCTTTGTTTTTCTTGGGATAAACAAGTGTGATTTTTTTGACTTCAAGAGAACATGCCTGCATATAGCCTATTGCCTCAGCCATACGTTCAACCTTGTGGACCATATAAAATGCCCCGCCCCACTTCAGCACTTTGGACGCGCTTTGGGCAATACCTTTAAGGTCGCAGCTGCTCTCATGCCTCGACAGCGCGATTTCTTCTCTCTCGCGTTCCGCTCCGCTGCCTTTTTTGAAATAAGGCGGATTGCATACCACAACGTTTACGCTTTCTTTTCCCAGAAGTCTGTCCGCCGCGGCAATATCTCCTTCCACAACCTCTATTCTGTCAACCAGATTGTTATGTTCTGCGTTTTTGCGCGCCAGCTCGCACATTATTTTTTGCTTTTCGAGAGCATATATTTTTGCTGCACCCGTCTTCGCCGCAACAAGCACCGCGATTATTCCGCTGCCCGTACCGAAATCAGCAACCACGTCGCCTTTCTTTACTTTTGCAAGATTCGCAAGCAGAACGGCGTCTGAAGTAAAACAATACAGCGACGAATATTGCCACAGCGAAAGTCCTTTGTATTGCAGGTCGTCCAACCTGAGTTGATAGTCGTTTTGATTTGCCATATCATTATTATATCATTGCGGACATTGCTGCGTCAAAGATAATTTGTGTAACAAAATCATTGACAAATCCAAATAATCACTCTATAATAATTACGCAATCGAAAAACTGCATTTGCACCATTAGCTCAACTGGATAGAGCGTCGGTCTACGGAACCGAAGGTTAGGGATTCGAACTCCTTATGGTGCGCCAACCAAAAAGACACGCATTTTTTGCGTGTCTTTTGTTGTCAGCAGTCATAAGGAGTTCTTGAATCCCTCATGATAAGCACAGCGTTCATCGGATTCGGCAATCCGCCTCAGGCGGTTGCTTTCGCGGCTTGCAGGCATAACAAACCTTCGCAGAGAATTGCTGAGCGAATATTTCTTATGGTGCGCCTTACCTTTTGACAAATTTGTATGTCTTTTTATTATTATGTTTTCGGTACGACTTGCCGTAGTTATATTTATTTGTTATAATTGTTACAAGAAATATATGAGGTCTATCATATGAATAATCTGATTTCTCTATCTAAGCTTTTTGACAATAAAATCTTTCGCATCCCTGATTATCAAAGAGGGTATGCCTGGCAAATGCCTCAACTCTCTTATTTTTGGGACGATTTGATAAGTCTTGCAGAAAACCAATACCACTATACAGGTATGTTGTCTTTAAAAAAACTAAAGCGTGAAGAATATTCCGCATGGGATGAAGAAAAATGGTTGATAGAGCAAAACTATTATGAGCCTTACCACATTGTAGACGGACAGCAACGTCTGACGACTTTTATTATTTTAGTCAATACCATAATAAAAAAAGCCGAAAAAGAACATATCGATTATCTGAACAATACAAGTATCTGCGACATCAAATCAAAATACATCGTAGAGTATAAAAAACCGGAAAATATCCTCAAAGCTTACAAATTCGGTTACGAAACCGACAATCCGAGTTTTCTTTATCTTCGTTACAAAATTTTAGGAGAGGATGCACCGGGCGATATTAAAGAAACTTTTTATACTCTCAATCTTGAAGTTGCAAAAAAATTCTTTGAGGAGAGTGTAGACGAACTATACAGTAAAGGAAAAGATAAAGCCCTCGAAACGCTTTTCAGCAAGCTTGTGAACAGATTGCAGTTCAACATACTCGACATCGAAGACGACTTCGACGTGTTTGTAGCATTTGAAACAATGAATAACAGAGGTAAAAAATTATCAAATCTCGAAATCTTAAAAAACAGATTGATATATCTTACCACCGTATTTCCTGACAGCACCTTATCACAGGAAGAAAAAAGACAGTTGCGCAAAGACATAAACGACACATGGAGCGAGGTTTATTTCCAACTGGGAAGGAATAAAAACAAGCCTCTTAACGATGACGATTATCTAAAGAACCATTGGATAATTTATTTTACCTACAGCAGAAAAAAGGGGAACGATTATATAAACTTCCTTTTAAACCGTTTTTTCACGTCAAAAGCGATTTTCGGTATAAATACCGGTTTCTCTTATGATAAAGATTTTTCGGATTCAGACGAAAGCAACTTCGAACCTGATGACGCATCCTCCGCTGATTGTACCGAAGACCCTTACGATTCTGTCTTATATCCTATAGAAATTGTTAATTACATAAAAAGTCTAAAAAGCGTGGCTAAATATTGGTACTACTCTTTCAATCCGTCAGAAAGTCCTTTTTTTGAATCTGAAGAAAAAAAATGGATTGACAAGCTCAACAGAATAGGCATCAATTATTTCAGACCGCTTATCGTCGTCAGCTATCTAAACGATGACGTTACAAGCTCTCAGAGAATAGAGCTTTTCAAAACAATTGAAAAGTTTATTTTCATGTGTTTCAGGATGGCAAGATTTCAGGCGAGTTATTATAGCAGTCAGGTATACGCTTTTGCTCATAAATTGCTTACAAAAGAGATTACTGTAGATGTAATAATCCGGGATATATTAAATAAGTTTTATAACAATATGTACGAGGCAACCAACACGTTTATATCCCGTACAGTCAGTCTGTTCAAAAACGGAAACGGTTTTTACGATTGGTGGGATTTGCCTTATTTCCTCTTTGAATATGAATTGTCTCTGTCAGAAAAAACCAACGTCGGAAAACTCACAGATTGGTCAAACTTCAAAAACGATAAGGATACTATATCAATAGAACACATTTTTCCGCAGACACCGACATGTTGGTATTGGAAAAATCAATTCAGAGATTATTCTGCCGAAGAAAAGAAAGTCCTGTCCAACTCTCTTGGAAATTTACTGGCTTTAGCACAAAAAGTTAATTCGTCATTACAAAACGACGAGTTCGAAAAAAAGAAAAACGGTACAGACAAAAGAACACGCGGATACTACAACGGTTCTTATTCCGAGATGGAAGTTGCCAGATACAAAGACTGGACTCCTCAAACTATTCTTGAAAGAGGTATGCATCTTTTGGATTTTATGGAAAAACGCTGGGATTTTATTTTTTCCGAGAACGAAGAAGAGAAATATAATAAAAAGCTTGAATTGCTTGGAATATCTTTCGTAAAAGACGGAAGACAAATATCAGAAGAAATACCCAAAGAACTCCCTCTTGACGTCAACGCACAATTCACTGTCAAAGACGATTAAATAAACGAGCATATTAAAAACAACTCCAAAGAAGTCGCTGCATTATTCAACATGTTATTCGATTCAGTAAAAAAGTTGATTCCTGACACATATGCGGTTTCTACAAATCCTTATATCGCTTTCAGAAATTCTCTCAATGTGAATTTCGCTGAAATATGGGTGCAGTCTAAACAGCTGAAAATAATGATTAGAAATATTGAAAATACATATTCTATTGGAGAAAAAATCAACGATTCTTATAACTGGACCAACAATTATAAAATAATTTTAAGAAGTCCCGAAGATGTTGAGGAAGTTGCGCTTTCAATAAAAATCAATTACGACAATCTGTAAGATAAATCACCGCTTAAACCACATTGACGCGCAATCACTTGTCTGCTATTATATATGTAATAATAATTTTAAAGGTGTCAATATGAACATAAAAAAAAGCATAGAACGACTGATTAAAAAAATCAGCGACAGATTCACCGGCAACGGACTTATGCAGGAAGAAAACGTCGCCGAAGGCGAAAGATACGTAACTCCCGGCATAGGAGAACTTATACGCCGCGCGGGTGCGGAAGGCATCGTCCTTTTGAAAAACGACGGGGTACTTCCTCTTGAAAACAACGTCAAAACCGCCGTGTTCGGCAGATGTCAGCTTGACTGGTTTTATGTCGGTTACGGTAGCGGAGGCAACGTAAACGCTCCTTATAAAGTCAACTTCGACACCGCAATGCAACGCGCTCAGAAAGACGGATTTTTAAGCATAGATAACACAGTGAGAGATTTTTATCTGAACTGGCGCAAAAATCCGGACAACGAACCCAACGATGGCTGGTGGGGACATTGGCCTATGTGTTATCCCGAAACACCCGTGCCGGACTCTCTTATAGAAAAATCCGCAAAAAACAACGACGTTGCGCTAATAATCATCGGACGAGCGGCAGGCGAAGACAGAGAAAACACTTTGACAAAAGGCAGTTATTATCTGACTGACGAAGAAAGCTCTCTTCTTGACCGCGTAACTTCCCTCTTCAGCAAGACAGTTGCCGTTATAGATGCGGGCAACGTTATAGACATGTCGTGGACCGAAAAATACGGCGACAAGCTGAGCGCAGTCGTCTATGCCTGGCAAGGCGGTATGGAAAGCGGCAACTCCGTCGTTGACGTTCTTACGGGAGCAGTCAATCCGTCAGGCAAACTCAGCGACACTATTGCAAAAAATTATGAGGATTATCCGTCTTCTGCAAACTTCGGCGGTCTGGATTACAACGAATACAAAGAAGACATCTATGTGGGATACCGATACTTTGAAACTTTTGCAAAAGACAAGGTGCTTTACCCCTTCGGTTTCGGGCTGTCTTATACCGATTTCTCTATACGTGTCGACAATTTTGAAAAAACAGAAAATTCAGTCAAAGTTGACGTCACCGTAAAAAATACGAGAAAACGCGAAGGAAGAGAAACCGTCCAGCTTTACGCGAGCGCGCCTCAAGGAAAACTGGGAAAAGCGGCAAGAGTTCTCGTTGCCTTTGCAAAAACGACCTCCCTCAAACCGGGCGAAAGTCAGGCGATTTCTTTAAGTTGCGACGACTACGCCTATTCATCATACGACGACGGCGGCGCAACAGGCAACAGATATTGTTATCTGCTTGAAAAAGGCGATTATGTTTTCTTTGTGGGAAACAGCGTGAGAACACAGACAAAAGCTGGCGGATATACCCTTGAAGAAGATAAGGTGATTGCCCGTCTGACACCCGTCTGCAAAGTCAAAAACCCGTTTGAGCGCATAAAGCCTAAACTCAAGGACGGCAGGTTTACGGCAATCTCAGAACCTGTTCCCGTTGCTGATTACGACCTGAAAAAGCGCATTACGGACAATCTGCCCTCCGAGATTCCTCAAAGACCTTACAGCGGAGAAAATTTTGCCGACGTAATAAAAGGAAAACTCTCTCTCGACGACTTTGTATCTGTCCTCAACAACGAAGAACTGCAGGCTCTTACGAGAGGTTACGGCTGCATGAACGCGCCTCAGGGAGTGTCAGGCAACGCGGGCGCATACGGCGGAATAATCAAATCGCTTGAACAAAAAGGCGTGCGCCCGATAATTACGACAGACGGTCCTGCGGGAATAAGAATCGGACATTACAATGCGCTGCTGCCTTGCGGCACAGCTCTCGCCTGTACATGGGACACCTCTCTCGTAAAAAGACTTTACGCCAAAGTCGGCGAAGAGATGATTCATTACAATACAGACGTCCTTCTCGGAGCAGGACTTAACATACACCGCAACCCGCTTTGCGGCAGAAACTTTGAATACTACTCTGAAGACCCGCTTATAAGCGGCAAGTTTGCGGCGGCGTTTACTGAAGGCGTCCAAAGCAAAGGCAAAGCTGCCTGCCCCAAGCACTTTGCCTGCAACAACCAGGAAGTAAAACGCAACGTCAACGACAGTCGTGTATCAGAGCGCGCGCTGAGAGAAATCTATCTCAAAGGATTTGAAATCTGCGTCAAAGAAAGCGCACCAATCAATATAATGACCAGTTACAACAAGATAAACGGAGTCTGGTGCCACTACAATTACGATACCGTCGCTGTCGTTCTTCGCGGCGAGTGGGGTTATGACGGAACGGTGATTACCGACTGGTGGATGAGAAAAAGCGTAAGCCCTGAATTTCCTAAGATATACGACAACGCTTACAGAATACGCTCTCAGGTCGACGTGCTGATGCCGGGAACGATAACTTATTCTACAAAAGGCTACAAAAAATACAAGGACCTGATAAAGTCGATAGGAAAAGAAGGATGCATCACGACCGGAGAAATGCAGCTGTGTGCAAAAAACACTCTCAAAACGCAATTGATGCTTGATTCCCAAAGACCCTGACAAAACGCATTTTGTTTTAAGACAAAATCTTGCGTAAAATTGTTTGATATTGTAAATAAGCTCCGCCTTTTCAGACGGAGCTTTTGATTTTCTGTTTTATTTATCAATAGGTATTTATCTGACGATATATTATCTTTATGTCTGAAGGTCTTGGAGTCCTTTCTCCGTTTTCAGACGTAAAATCTTCAGTCAGTTTTCTTATCAGCGCATCTATATCCTGTTTTTCTTCATGCAGCACCTTGTCGCACTCCACCTCTGCAAAACAGCTGAAAACCGACCGCGTGGGTATTATCGCAATGTGAGCGTCAAGCCCGTATGTTGCAGCTTTTGCCCTGAACTCAGTAACCTCTTTTATATACTGCCCGTTGATTTCAAGCCACTCTTCGTTGCCGTCCGACATATATATCTTTATAAGCAAAATATCCATACAATTTCCTCCATAATTTCTGTATATATTATTTTACCACAATACGCTTTTTATTGCAACAACCCGATACTTTCGCCTTATTCTTGTTTTCGTCTTTTAATGAGCATATTTTACTATATTGTATTTTTATCGCGCAGCCGGAATTTTTCGGAAAAATTTTTTGATTTTATTATTTTAAGTTATTTTATCTTCTCAATGCGCCGTTTTTTTAAATTATTGCCTTTTTAGCGCGATTTTTTGGAATATAATTATAATTTATATGACTTAATTTTATTTGACACCGTCTGTTTTGTATGATATCTTATGTCAGTCAACCGACTAAACAAAAACATAGACTTATATTTTTCTTGCGTTTACTTTACGTGTTTTTTTAATCGGAAATAACGTTACAAGGAGAACCACATTGAAATATACAGGAAGAAAATTCACGATATCGGTGGGCGCAATGCCGTTTGCAACCGTAAGCAATACCAGGTCGCAATTCAGAGTTATTGCCAATCTGGACAAAAAAGTAGACCCTGAAGTCCTTCAGAAAGCGGTAGACCTGACCGTTCCGCGCTTTCCGATGTATACTGTAATCATACGCAGGAGATGGCACGGACTCAGAACTCTTCAGGTTGCTGACATGAACGTAGAGGCAGAACCTTTCAATCCGCAGCGCGTACATTACCACAGATATGCAAAAAAGCCTCTTTTCAAAATAATGTACGGCGAAAAGATGATTTGCGTAGAATTGTATCATATCCTTTCTGACGGCAACGGAGGAGTAGCCTTTCTCAACTGTCTTCTGGGATGTTATTTTGAACTTCTTGGCGAAGAAGTAGACAAAACAAATATCCTGGACTATAAAGACACAGCGACAGAAGAAGAATTTGAAGACGGCTATCTACGCTTTGCAGAAAAGAAAAAAGGAAAAATAAACAACGCCAGAAGTTTAGGCCGCGCGCAATTCAAACTCAAAGATAAAGTGATGAAAGACAGGTTTAACATCTCCACCACATATTCTTTTGACCTTGCCGCAATCAAAGCCGCATCAAAATCCTTCGGAGCGACTTTGCATGAGTACCTCGCAGCTGTTATCTGCGTCACTTTCCTAAGACTTCGCGACGAACAGGGCAGTAAAAAATGTATACGTCTTCAGATGCCGATAGACCTTCGCAAACGTTTCCAGACCTCTACTTTGACAAATTTTGTTGCAACTACGCAATTCGAAACGTACGGGGGCGATAAGAAACAACTCGTCGACGAAATCAGAGAACACTTCAAAATTGCCACTCACGAAGACGAACTCAAAGCCTTCCTCAACGACGGAAAAACTCTTATGCACGGGATTCTCGGTTTCTTCCCCAGATTTATAAGCGACTTTTTGGTAGACCTCGGAGATACCTTGCTGGGAGAAAGGATGAGCAACACATCTTTCAGCAACCTGGGACTCGTCAAAAACAATCTGTACAAAAACGGCGTAACAGATTATGAAGTGATTGGCGGCAACCCGATGTACGCACCGTTTTATATTACGACTATAAGCTACAACGGAATCTGCAATCTGACTTTTTCAAGGCATATTGAAGGCGATACCTACGAAAAATATTTCCTTGAAGAACTTGCAAAAGACGGCATAGTCCCCACTAAAACGGTCGTCAGAAAATAATAAAACGCCCCTCTCTTCAGAGGGGCGCATTTTTATTGTGCCGTTTATCCGAACAACCATGTCTTTTCTTCTCAAAAGAAATACTTGGCGGATAAATACTATTGTGTTTTTAAGCGTCAGTCAAGTCTGACAAATTCGTGTCTGACGTTTCTCTGTTCTCCTATAGTAAATACCGTGCCGCCGTTTACGTCGTCATCGTTATAGCACCTGTCGCCCGTCTTAAGCGCATATGTAAGTCTTACCCCTTTATAGAGTAAAGAATAATAATTCACATGGTCGTGACCGGCAAACACGTATTTTGTACTACCTTCTTCAAGTATCGCGTCAAACATGCCGCTGTTTTTCTTGCTGCAACATACGTCTTCTCTCATTTCTCCGAAGAACCCGTATTCTTCGCTTTTTCCGCTGAGCAGATAATCGCAATATGCAATATAATACTCAGGCAAAGCTATATGTATGAACAAAGCTGATTCGGGAGCCGCCGCGCCTTTGGAGGCGTTGTATTCTGCCGCACCGCGTATACACCAACGGTACCAGTCTATCTGAGCTGGTTTGAGATAATCGTAATCGTGTCCTATCTGCCTTTTTATAGGATTGCCGTCAGAATCCTGTTTTAGTTCAAAATCGTCGTTCAGTTCGTAACTGTATATCTTATCCTCTTCGGCAAGATTGTCGAAATCTGCGCCCGAACCGGAATCCATCATTATCAGCGACTCGACTATCACGTCGCCTTCCATAATGTTTATAACGTAATTGCCTACCCCTCCGATATTTGCAGGTCCTTTTGAGAAAAGGCAATATTCCGACTCCATATATTTCTCCGCAGCAGCGTTCAAATCCACATTGCCTTCCCCGTCATGGTTGCCGTTCACCGGAGCCCACGGGATTTTGAAACTGTCCATAAACTCTATCAAATCTTCAATGGAATATTTTACAAAAGGTGCCCATATCTGGTCGCCCGTCATCGTAATCAAATCCGGCTTGACCCTTTCGATAAGCTCTTTTATCGTATCCTCGGTATCGTCCCGTTGAAATATATCGAGAAAATCGTTATACTGTATATCGGTCAGGTTGAGTATTACGAAATCCTTTCCCGGTTGTTTTTGCAGTTGAAAAGTATTTGCTATGTCGTACTCCATATCCGCCTCCCATATTTCCGTACCGGGAGTGCCTTTTACTTCACTGAGCGCAAATGCCGCAGCAAACGAACCTACCAGAAGAACAATAACTCCAAGTACGGATATTAAAATGATTAGCCCTTTATTTTTCTTCATAAGCGTCCTATGTTGCCCGTTCAAGAAGTTTTTGTCTTTTTCGCGAGCGATTACTAATATATTTTAACACACATCGAAATTATATTCAAGTACGCATTATAAGCGCGCGTATTGCGTTGAACAAAACAAAGCCATATTACAGCCTGTCTTTCATTATCTTCCACTCATAATCTACGTCTTTATACCACAAAGCCTGTTTTAGCGCATTTGTTACTGCATACCACGGCTTTACTTTCCCTCTGTAAAGATATTGCGGACAAACGGGGCATCCTGTCAAATCAAAGTAGCCTCTGGAATTTTCAAGCCTGTTTTCAAAGTCTGCGTAATCTTTTCTTTCCTGCGCTGTCCAGCAAACTTCTGAAAACGTAATCAACCTGGGAATAGTCAGCATGTCCAGTTTCTTTTCCGAACGTATATATTCGGTCCATTGCGGAATTTCAAGTCCCAGTATACCTTGTCCTGCGTCTTTGCCCAGCAATCTTTCATCGGTAGAATAAGTCTTTTTAAGCGGTCTGAGATGGAACGGATGGTTCATATACACATAACTGAGCGGCGACATCACTATTTTGCCTCCTCTGGACATCCATTTCTTTTCCTGAAAGTTTCCTGCGCTGTGATTGACCCACCATTGAGCAACAATATCTGTATCCATAATATCCTGCGCGTCGAGAATCTCGTTCCAGCCTATCATGCGTTTTCCTTTAATCTTAAGATATTTCGCCATTTCGTTGTTGAAATATCCCTGCAAAGCGTTCTCGTCTTTAAGCCCTTCTTTTTTGATTTTCGCCTGACACAAAGGACACTCCTTCCATCTCTTTTTGGGAACCTCGTCGCCTCCTATATGAAAAAATCTTCCGGGGAATATATCGCAAAGCTCGTCAATTATGTCCTTTGCAAACTCGTAAACCCCTTCTTTTCCGCAGCAAAGTATATTATCCATAACTCCCCAGCGTGTGGACACTTCAATAGCCTCGCCTCTGCAGGAAAGATTGGGATAACAAGCAATTGCGGCAACCATATGCCCCGGCATATCTATTTCGGGAATAACTTCGATATGCCTTTCCGCAGCGAAAGCAACTATATCTCTGAGCTGCTCTTGAGTATAGTAATATCCCCTGCCGTATTCCTTATCGTCATGCTCCTCTTTGCCCGTATTGTATCCGTAAAGCGCAAGCTGAGTGTTTCTTCTTATACTCCCTTTTTCAGTGAGCAAAGGATATTTCTTTATTTCCGCTCTCCATCCCTGGTCGTCCGACAAGTGAAAATGAAACTCGTTCATTTTGAGCCTTGCCATAAGGTCAATATATCTTTTTACCGTTTCCACACTCCAGAAATGCCTTGCGCTGTCCAACATAAATCCCCTGAAGGCATACCTCGGCTTGTCTTCTATTTCGCAACAAGGCACACTGCTCTCTCCGCCCGAAAGCTGTGCAAGCGTCATCAAAGCGTAAAACGCGCCTGTTTCATCCGATGCGAAAACGGTTATTTTTCCCTTATCGACGCACAGCCTGTATCCTTCTTTTGTTATCGAGTCGTCTTGAATAAAAACCATTTTGCTGTCGTCACCGCCCTCAATGCAAGCCAACATTTTTTTCGCGTACGAGGCAGTATTTTCAAACGCGCCCGATATTTTTATTCTGTTTCCGAAAGATACTTTCCCTTCTCTTTCTTTCGCGCATAACGGCGCAGGGATAACGTTCAGCATATTATTCTCCTTTTGTTGTATTAACCTACACGGGTAGGATTATTTTTGCAATATTTTTTATTTTCCTTCTCTATATAAAGCTTATACGATTTCTCGTGCAGCCACCGCTTTAATGCAGAAAACAACGGCTTTTTTATCACCACTCCGTTGTCTTCGTATATCCCGACAAATTCAATATACGGTTTTTTGCGGCACTCTTTTATGATAAGGGTCAGAGAATCGGTAACGACCGCTTTCCTCAACACGCATATCCTGTTGTATCCTACCGTATTTCCTTCGTAAACCTTTTTGCTTTTTCCGTTTATTTCGGCATACAACGCAAACTTCTCTATTCTCTGTGAAAACGCAGTGTTTTCTACTATTCTTATGCGGTTGAGCTTTCTCTTTTGTCCAAGTCGGAATTCGATGCGGTAATCCTCTTTTTCCTCTTCGGGCGTATAATACGACAGAGGGTCGCCTGTCGTTTTGTCATAGGAATATTCCGTCATGTTTTCGGGAGAACAGCCTTTTTCAGCCTTAGGAGCGTACACGCTTTTTATCGTAATCAACTGCTTTTCGCTTTCTGCGATGTGCCTTCCCAAAGCTTTTGCCAGTGCTACGTCGTTGTCGTGTATCAGCCCTCTTCTGTCAGGCGGAAAATTCAACAGCAACAAGGAATTTCCTCCTACTGACGTATAATATATTCTAAGCAACGACTCAAGACTTCTTACCATGCCATCCTGCGATTTATGGTAAAACCATCCCGGACGCACAGAAACGTCTACCTCTGCGGGATACCAGATAAAATTGTCGTATGCAGATAAAAACTTTCTGCTCCCCAAATCCGAAAAAACTACGTCTGCTCCTTTCTTCGCAAACTTTCCGTCGTCTGCTTTTTGGGAGTTGTCTTCTATCGTCTGTATGTCGTAAGCAAATTTAGGCACAACGTTCCACTCGCTCTCTCGCGCAAAACCGCCTTCGTTGCCCACCCATCTGACGTCAGGACCGCAATTGCTTATACAAGCTCCCGGTGCCAGCTTTCTTATCAGAGCAAAATACCTTTCCCAATCGTATTCCTGTTTTTCCTTTCCGTCCATATACGCGCCGCACGCTCCGTCAAGCCATACGCAAAACACTTCGCCGTAATTCTCCAGAAGTTCGGTCAGTTGCGTACAATATATGTCGTTATATTCCTGAGTCGAATATGCAGGGTGATTTCTGTCCCACGGCGACAGATAAATTCCGAATTTTATTCCGAATTTAGAACAACTTTCGCTTACTTCTCTGACAACGTCGCCCTTTCCGTTTTTATACGGCGTTGCGGAAATGTTGTAATTTGTAGTCGACGTAGGCCAAAGGCAAAACCCGTCGTGATGCTTGCAGGTAAGTATTACCCCGTATGCCCCTGCCTCTTTAGCCGTCCTTACCCACTGGTCGGTGTTCTGTTCCGATGGATTGAATACGCGTGGGTCGACTTTCCCGTCGCCCCACTCCTTTCCCGTAAACGTATTGAGTCCGTAGTGAAAAAACACGTTGAAATTCTCTTTTTGCAATTTCTTTTGTCTTGCCTCTGGCACCACTGACACGTATTTGTCGACAGAATCCGCCATTTCACACCTCTCAATCTGTTGTTACACGACAGATTATGCCGCGTGTTTCTTTATAAAAGCGTACCATAAACAATGCTCTTTTTCAATACCGCTTATATCTCGAGTCGACTAACCTAACATTTACGCATAATATATACACGCGTAAATATGGGCGTATTCTATGTGAAATGCACACTATATTTTTCACAAACCTTTCAAAAATCCTTGCAATAATCAATCAATATGTGCTATAATCGCATTACTCGCGTGGAGGCATAGCCCAGTTGGTTAGAGCGCATGCTTGACATGCATGAGGTCACAGGTTCAAGTCCTGTTGTCTCCACCAATCGTTCGTAAAGCGAACCCGTAGAAAAGTCTGTTACATTGTAACGGACTTTTCCTTTTTTATTACCGTAATAAAAGACCTTGTTTACAAAAGTGTCGATGAGTGCCTGCCTGTTTTCGGTTTTGGTATAATCGAGGTGTTTGAACCGTTTGACATAGTAGCGTAAATCTTCGAGCGTATAATCGAGAATTTCAGACTTTTCCGTTTCAAGTTGTAGTTCTATCTCTTTGCGCTCCTTTTCAAGTTGTTCGAGTTTGTCAAGAATCGTATTCTTCACTTTACCGCCCATCAAAAGCAACATAAGGTTTTCGCTCGCTTTCTTATTGCTTGCGAGCAGTTTTTCAAGGCGCGGTACGTTACCGTTTTTCAGTTCTCCCTGCAATATCTCGTATAAGGCTTGCGAAATCTGGTCGATCAGTTTATCGTCGAGCAATTTAGGCGTATCCTGCACGATGGTTTCTTCAATCAAATCTTTTTGAACGCTTTCTTGGTTGCACCCGTTCTTTCGCCCCACGCACCGATAATAGGCGTGCTTTTTGCCCGTATGGCTCGTTCCGCTCACGCCCGTCATCGCACAGTTGCAAAGCCCGCAAAACAACTTCGTAGTCAGCAAAAACGGCTCTCTCGCCTTCTTGGACGAGGGAGCTTTTGTATTTCGCTCTAACCGCGCCTGTACGGTCTCATATAGTTCGTCGGATATGATTTGCGGAATGCCGTCTTTTACTTCTTTGTCGTGAAAAATATAATAGCCTAAATAGCGGCGGTTGTGGAGCATTCGCTTTACGGTGCCGTGTCCGATCGTTCTGCCGTTGTTGTAAACATTGTTATCGAGCAAATACTTTTCGATTTCCACAATAGTTTTTCCGTCAGCGTACATTTCAAAGATTTTGCGGACGAATACCGCCTTGCTTTCGTCGATCTGATAATGCTTGTCCTCGTCGATATAGTAGCCGAGCGGAACAGAACCGCCGAAAAATTGGCATTTGCTTGCAGATACCTCGATTCCGCGCCTTATCTTCTGCGAGAGTTCAACGGAATAGTATTCCGCCATACTTTCCAGCACGCCCTCGACGAGAATACCGCTCGCATCTTCCGTGATATTTTCTTTGGCGGAAAGCACGCGCACGCCGTTCTTTTTGAGTT